>CASQEL010000038.1 GCA_949427775.1 uncultured Desulfovibrionaceae bacterium | reverse complement strand
TTTTCCCGCGAAATGACGGCAGCGAGATTGAATGAAACCGGAGAGTTTCATTCGAATGCTTTAGAGTACACGTTGAAAATACTTTGCCGACTGCGTGAGCAGACGGCCGCCGCGAAGGCATACGCGCAATTCATTGGCGCTGTTACATGCCGGAGCGGGCGTGTCTTCAAATGCGTTCTGCCGATACTCCCCGCATCCCGCCGCGTCGTCGGAGCATTTCCGGCGCGCGGCGGTTTATCGTGCCTGCCCGGCAGGTGGCGATGCTGGCATTCCGAAGCGCTTTCTGCTACCCCCGTTTTTGTATCGGCTCAGGGGCCCAGACGGGCCATAAAAATATCCCTGGGGCTGCTCCTGTCGAAAGCGTGGAGTGGAAACCGTACCGCGTTCGTGATCTCGCGACTGGAGAAAGGTCGCGTCCGGCATGGCGGCTGATGCGGACGGGAACCCGCGCCGCGTCCTGTTGCATAGTGTTGGTCCTGGCGAACATGGTTTTGTTCTTTCGGATTATGGTGTATGAATATGGAGCATGCTTGCGCCGGTATGGATACCTGACGGCGGCGTGGCAAGCGTCGGACGGATTGCGGCGATGCGACGAAACTTCCGGGAGGTCGTTATGCAAAAAATTTTTGGTGTTGTTGCCGGGATATGCGTGATGGCGTGCCTGATCTGCGGCGGCGTTACGCGGAGCGTCGCGGCGGAAAGCGCCCCGACGCGCATTCTGGCCACGACCTTTCCCGTATATCAGCTTCTGCGCAATATAACACGGGGCGTTCCCGATGTGCGGGTCGGGCTGATGATTCCCGCGCCCGCCGGGTGTCCGCACGATTACGCGCTGACGCCGCAGGATATGCGCCGATTGTCCGAAGCCGACATCCTGGTGATCAACGGACTGGGGCTGGAAGCGTTTCTCGGCGCGCCTTCGGCCCGCGTTCGGCCCGATCTGAAGATCGTGGACAGTTCCAAAAACACCGGGGAAGCGTTGCGTTATGCGGACGGCCGCGAGCCCGCCGGGAGCGGGCACGGCGCGCTCAATCCCCATTTGTTCGCCGGCCCGCGCCGGGCCGCCCGTATGGCGGCGGGGATGGGAGAACAGCTTGCGGCGCACGATCCGGTGCATGCGGCGCTGTACCGGAAAAACGCCCAGGTCTGCGCGCAGCGTCTGGATCAACTGGCCGACGAGTTCGCCGCGCTGGGAAAACGCCTCAAGAATACCCGTATCGTCACGCAGCACGGCGTGTTCGACTATTTGGCCGCCGATATGGGGCTCACTGTCGTGGCGGTGGTGCAGGATCATGAGACGCAGGCGCCCTCCGCCGCCGATATGTTGCGCCTGGTCAAAACCATTCGGGAAAGCGGGGCCGGGGCGATTTTCACCGAGCCGCAGTACCCTGAAAAAACGGGGACCACGCTGGCCCGTGAAACCGACATCCCCGCAGCGCGGCTGGATCCGGTGGCCTCCGGCCCGGAGAACGCGCCGCTGGAGTACTACGAAAACGTCATGCGCAACAATATGCGCGTTCTGGAGAAAACCCTTGGAACCAAATGACGCCGCCGTCGTCTTTGCCGGTGTTTCCGTCAGCCGCAGCGGCCTGTCCATTTTGGAAAACGTCACCGCCGCCGTGCCCCGAAACAGTTGCACCGTCATTGTCGGCCCCAACGGAGCGGGCAAAACCACGCTGCTGCTGGCGCTCATCGGAGAGGTGTCCTGCAGGGGCGATATTCGCATGGGCATGGGGCGAGACGGCGCGCCGCTGCGTCTGGGGTACGTGCCGCAGCGCCTCAGCCTGGATCGGGGCATGCCGCTGACCGTTGAGGAATTTTTGGTCATGGGCCTGCAGCGCCGTCCGTTGTGGCTGGGGGTGCGCCCGGAACTGCGCGAGCGTTCTCTGACCCTGCTGGCTTCCGTGAAGGCGGAACATCTGGCCCGGCGCAGGCTGGGCGCTCTGTCCGGGGGAGAATTGCAACGGGTGCTGCTGGCCCTGGCACTGCAGCAGGAACCGGAACTTCTGGTGCTGGACGAACCTTCGGCGGGCGTGGATTTTCAGGGAGAACACCTGTTCTGCGAATTGCTGGATGAGCTCAGAGTCCGCCGGGGATTCACGCAATTGATGGTCAGTCACGATCTTGGCATGGTGGTGCACCATGCCACGCACGTCATCTGCCTCAAACGCGGCGTGGTGGCCGAGGGACCGCCCGCCGCCGTGCTGACGCCGGAGACGCTGACGGCGTTGTTCGGTCTGCATATGGGCGTCATGGCCGGACAGGCCGGAGGAATTGGCGGAGAGGCGCGGCATGTTTGACCTCACGCCGTTATACAACGTGGTCGGTCTGTTGCCCTTCGACTGTCTGCAACCGCAGTTCATGCGGCAGGCTCTGACGGCGTTGCTGCTGCTGGCCCCCATGACCGCGACCCTGGGCGTGCAGGTTGTCGGTTTCCGCATGGCGTTCTTTTCGGACGCCATCAGCCATTCCGCGTTCGCGGGCGTGGCGCTGGGGCTGCTGTTCGCCGTCGACCCGCACCTGTCCATGCCCTTGTTCGGCATTCTGGTGGGGTTGGGCATCATGGCCGTGCGCCGCCACAGCGACCTTTCTTCCGACACCGTCATCGGCGTCTTCTTTTCCGCGGTGATGGCCTTCGGGTTGGCCGTGGTCAGCCGAAACAACGCCGTGGCCAGGGATCTGCAACAATTTCTGTACGGGGATATCCTGACCATCACGGAAACCGACATCGGCTGGTTGCTGGTGCTGTTCGTCTTCTTGATGGCCTTTCAGGTCTGGGGCTATAACCGGCTGCTGTATATAGGGCTTAACCCGATCATCGCCAGGGCGCACCGCATCCGGGTGGGATTGTGCCAGTATCTGTTCGCCGGACTGCTGGCGCTGGTGGTCATGTTCTCGGTCTGGGCCGTGGGCGTGCTGCTGGTGACGGCCATGCTTATCGTTCCCGCCGCCACGGCGCGGAACCTGGCGCGCACAGCGGGCGGCATGTTCTGGTGGGCCATCCTGGCGAGCATGAGCTCCGCCGTGATCGGGCTGGTGCTGTCGGCTCAGGAGTGGATGGGCACGGCATCGGGGGCGACCATTATTCTTGTGTCCTGCGGCTGGTTCGCGGGCAGTCTTGTCGCGACTTTTCTGCGCGGAGATCGGGGCCGCTGACATTTCTCGGATTCGACCTGTCGGCAGGGCATGTTATGCGGATCACTGCGTAACGTGCCTTGGCATTTTTTGTGGCGAAGGTCGGCTTCGTTAAATCCGCACCTCATGCGGCTTAGAAGTTAGTGTCCGGCGACCTTAAAAAATCATCGAAAAGGCGAATGTTTCCGCTGCATTATTGCGCTTTTGGGCTGCATGACAAGGATCATTCGCCCAAAAGCGTGGTTTGCGGCCCGGTCACGGCATGTTTCCGCATGCCAGACGGACATCCGGCGTGAGAAGTCATTGCATGACCATCATGCAATGACTTCTCGGCCGGTTCAGGCGTTCTTCATTTGCCGGATCAGATCGGTGAGCTTGTGCACCTCGTTGGTCAGGTCACCCACGGCGTTATTGGCTTCAGCCATTGCATCGGCGGTAAGCCGGGACATATCGTTGACCTCTATGATCGATCGGTTGATTTCTTCGCTGGCGGCGGACTGTTCTTCGCTGGCGGCTGCTATGGCCTGCACCTGATCGGAAGTGGTATCCACAGTGGCGACAATTTCTCCAAGAGCGGCCCCGGATTGATTGGCAAGTTCCGTGGCTTCGCCGATTCGCCGCACGGCGTTGTCCACGGCGTCCATGCTCTTGTCGGTGCTTTCCTGAATGGCGCGGATGGCATTGCTGACATCAAGTGTGGAGGTCATTGTTTTTTCCGCAAGCTTTCGCACTTCGTCTGCCACAACGGCAAACCCGCGGCCCGCTTCGCCCGCCCGCGCGGCTTCAATAGCGGCGTTCAGGGCCAGGAGATTGGTCTGGTCGGCAATGTCGGAAATCACGCCCATGATGCGATTGATATCTTGGGCGCGCTCGTTAAGCTGGGCCATGTCGCTCTTGAGCTGGAGGGACACCTGCTGCACTTCGCCGATGGACTGAACCACCTGACGCACCACATGCGCGCCGGCTTCGGCCTTCTCCTTTGTTTCGGAGCTGGCGCCGGAAGCGGAGCCGGCGTTCCGGGCCACTTCCTGAACCGTCGCATTCATTTCATTCATGGCCGTGGCAGCTTCCTGCAGGCGCTGGGCGGATTCGGAAGCTCCGCGATCCGACTGCTCTATCTGGGCGCTCAGTTGCGTGGAGGCGGAACTGATGATTTCCACCATGCCCTCAAGCTGGGTCGCCGCCGCCAACATGCCTTCCCGCTTGGCGTTTTCCGCCTGGCGGGCCGCTTCCTCGGCTTTGGCCATGGCCAGGTGGGCTTCCTTGGTAGCGCGCTGCGCTTCCTCGGAATTGGTATGCGCTTCGGCAATATTGGCCTTCAATGCCCGCACCATGCTCCGCAAGGCGTCCGCCAGCTTGCCGGTTTCATCCTTGGTATGCACTTCAAGTTCGCGATCCATGTTGCCCGCGGCGACGTCCTGAGCGTAGAGCTGTGTGGCCGCAAGGGGCCGGACAATAATGCGTGTGATGGTGATGGCCACAATGATGCCGAGCACAGAGACAATACCCAGAAGGATGGAAACCCCTGTGGTGGATCTGGAAAGATTGTTGACGGCTTCACGCATGAATTTGTTCGTGTTGTTCATGGTAATATCGACCATCTTTACCATATCTGCATGCATGGCCTGAAAATGGAGGTAACGCTCCTTGCCGCGATCCAGATTCTGCGAGAGCGTGACGGCTACCTGCTGGGCGTCGTTGGCGAATTTGTTGTATTCGCTGATTGTATCAGCCAGAAGGGCGTGGCATTCCCGGCGCTGGAGATACTGGTCAATGGCCTGCGCATCCTGAGCGATGACCCGGAGCTGTGACTGCACCTTTGCGAAAAGCTCCAGATCATTGTTGCGTTCTGCCCAAAGCAGTTCCTCCAGAACCTTTGTAACGCGGGCATAGATGGAACTGGCGGAAGCCAGGTTGCGTGAATATTGCAGCGCCGCGTCAGTATTGCCGGACTTGATGAAATCCTGTTGCGTTTTGCTCATGGCCATGATGAGTTCTTCAAAATGCTTCATTGATCTTTCCGCCGAACGCATCATGGACTGCATCAGGGTTTCGCCCTGCTCATAAATATTCTGATTGGCACGTATCATCTCGACATACGCCGCAAGGTCGCGCGCGCCCTTTTCGATGGCCTTGGCCGTATTTTCATAGTGCTTTTTGGCATTAAGCTGCTTGATGACGGCGAGTTGTTCCTTCAACAACTTGAGGTAATCAAACGCCTTGGGGAGAGCTTCCTCACTGCCGTTTTCAAAATAGACGCGCGCGTAGTAGGCGCCTTCAAGAAGATCGTTTTGCGCCTGTGTCCAGGCCATAAGCTTGGGAAGGCGGTCGTCGGCCATGAGCGCGGAAATATCCGCCCCCTCATTCATTGCGTGAATGGCCCATGCGCCGAGAATAAGCGTGAGCAGGATGACAGCACAGAACCCGCCGCCGATTTTCTTACCGATTGTCATCACAAGCCTCCCTTAGAGCATGTTGCTTTTGAACTTTACAATTTCAAAAGCGGCGCCGCCGCCATCATTTCCTCGCGGAGCGGGACAAGCGCCTGAACGAGCGGTTTTCAGGCTCATTCGGCGTGGGCGTCCCCTTTGACGCGTTCGCCAGAGCAATTTTTTTGACATTCTCCCCAGCCTGAAATCGGGGAATTCCCGGCGGAAGCACTCTTGCGATTGCCCCCTGAGCGGGTTCCTGCTTCACCGAGACTGCCTGGAGAAACACGGCCCGGTTTTCGCCGCAAACATTCTCACGCAGGGAATGTTACGGGTACGAACCAACCGCCTCTTCCCCCAGGACTCTCACTATCTCTCCACAGGCTGACACGGCATGCCCTGCCGCCGCATCATCTGTTAGCACACCAACGGCAGAAAGGCAAAAATTCCAGTCCCGGTTGAATGAGGAAGTTTTGTGGCGCGTTTGATAAAAAATGCGCTTTTCGCGCCGCGTCGACCTCGCCATCGGCGCTGGAAGTCGCTTCATGGGAATTTCGTACCTGTAAAATTCCCCATGTGGGAATGTTTGCGGCGAAAAACGGGCCGTGTTTCTCCAGGCAATCTCGGCGAAGCGGGAATCCGCTCAGGGGGCAATCGCAAGAGTGCTTCCGCCGGGAATCCCCTTTCGCTGTCCGGCGGATTGAACGTCAGAAAAAGCTTGCCTTGGAGCCGGGATGCGCCGTACAAGCCGCGGTTATGAATACCGCATACGACGCTGTGGCTCTCTATTCCGGGGGGTTGGACAGCATATTGGCTGTCAAGGTTGTGGAAGAGCAGGGATTGCGGGTCAAATGCCTGCACTGCGTGAGTCCCTTTTTCGGCAAACCTTCGCTGGCGCCGCACTGGCGGGATATCTACGGGTTGGATATCGCGGTGCTGGACGTGAGCGAGGCGTTCGTCCGCATGTTGACGGCGCGCCCCGCATACGGGTTCGGCAAGGTTCTGAATCCTTGCGTGGATTGTAAAATCCTGATGCTGCGGCAGGCCCGTGTCCAGATGAACCGGTATGGCGCTTCCTTCATTATTTCCGGCGAAGTGTTGGGCCAGCGGCCCATGTCCCAGCGGCGTGACAGTCTCAACGCCATCCGGCGCGATGCCGCGGTGCGGGACGTGCTGTTGCGGCCGCTTTCGGCGCAACTGCTGGACCCCACGCCCATGGAGCTGTCGGGGCTGGTGGATCGGCGGCGGTTGCACGATATTGCGGGGCGGGGCCGCAAAAAACAGATGGCGCTGGCGGAATACTTTCGTCTGGCGGAAATTCCCACGCCCGCCGGAGGCTGCCGCCTGGCTGAACGGGAAAACGCCCGGCGCTACTGGCCCGTGTTGCGCCATGCGCCGCATCCGACGGCGGCGGAATTCCGCCTGGCCGACACCGGCCGCCAGTATTGGGCGGGGGAACATTGGCTGTCCGTGGGGCGCAACAGCCGCGATAACGACGCCTTGCTGCGCTGTGCGTTCCCTGAAGACGCCGTCTTTGATCTGCCGGATTTCCCCGGACCATTGGCTGTGGGACGGCAGTTCGTCGATTGGGAGCCCGCCGTGCTGCGGGATGCGGCCGCCTTTACGGCGTCGTTCGCGCCGAAAGCCGTACGCGCGGGGCGGGAAGTGACCGTGCGGGTGACGCGGGGGAGTCCGCGGGGCGAACTGCTTTGCGAGTGCGCCGTGTTGCCGGACAGGGACACGCCGTTGGGCTGGGGCATCTCTTCCTGGTCTGAAGTCCGCGAAAAGATTCGGACGGAGGCCGGGGATGCGGCGCAGTCGGATGAAGGGTAGTATTTTTACGCATGCACTTTACTTCCCGCTGAAATTACGGTAGGTACACCCGCTTGTGTACCTGGGCCGCCCTGCCTCCGGCATACTCATGCCGACGCCGTGCAACCTGCGGCGGCGGAGATTCCGGAGAGCGGCAACCGTACCGGCGTAACGCACGTCGTACCGGCCGTGCCGGTGACGAAGTGGTTCAGAATGTTTTGCAATCGGCAAAAGCAAAACGCTTTGGCGGCTGCGGAAGCAGACGGCCGTACGCGAGACGCGGCGGCGCTTCCGCGGCAGGTTGAGCATGACCCCCGCGCGGAAGACTGTTTTCCCGCGGCATGCGTTGATGGGCAGCCCCCGAACGGCCCCCCCGCAAGGAGGTTGAGTTATGGAACAAAAGGACATTGAATTCTTCCGCAAGTATTTGACGGAAATGTTGGAAGAAGCGCAGCAAAAGGGCGATTCCACCATTGAAGAGCTGACGGACAGCAACGAGATCTTCGCCGATCCGGCTGACCGGGCCACGGCGGAATCCGACAGGGCTTTTACCCTGCGCATTCGTGACCGTGAACGGCGTCTGATTCGGAAGATCCAGGCGGCGTTGCAGCGTATTGAAGATGGCTCGTACGGCCTGTGCGAGGAATGCGGCGAAGAGATCGGCGTGGCTCGTCTCAAGGCGCGTCCGGTGACCCGGCTGTGCATCAACTGCAAAAGCAAGCAGGAAGAAGACGAGCATCTGCGCAGCGAATAGGCATCTCCGGCGTTCCGCGCGTTCCGTTGGAACAGCATGTTTGCGTTTGCGGGAACGTCAGGAATACCGTCTTGTGTAGAAAAATCAGAGGAGCCGGGCTATGGACGCGCACGTATTTCGTCGCATCTGTGACGCCCTGGCTCCTTTGTTGATCGGCGCCCGACTGGAAAAGATCCGGTCGCCCGCGCCCAAAGTGCACGCCTTCACGTTTTATGTCCGGCATCGCAAGGAGCATCTGTTTCTGCGGGCAGATCGCCGGATGCCCTTCCTTTTTCTTTCTTCCGAATGCCAGGGCACGGGGCGGCATCCCGATGCGCCGGTCATGCGGTTGCGCAAGCATCTTGCCGGCCGCAGAGTCGTCGCCTGTCTGCAGGACTGGCCGGCACGCCGTTTGAGCCTGTTGTTTCGCGGCGGTGCGGAACATCCTGAAGCTGCGTCGCCGGAAACATGGTTGGTGCTGGATTTGCGCGAAGGGCCGCGACTGCTGCTGGGCGCGTCGCCGGACATGCCCGCGGAACCGTGCCTGCCGGAGCCCGAAGCGCTGACCGCGGCTTGCGAAGGCGAGAACTGGCGTAATTGGCCGGTGCTGACTCCGGCATTGCGCCGTACGCTACCGCACCTGGAACCGCTGGAACAGCAGGCGCTGTGGGCGGATCTGAGCGTGGGCGGCGGCGATCTTTTCGTTTATGCCCCGGAGAATCACGGGGAGAACAGCCTGTCATGGACGGCTGATCCTGAAATTTCCGCCTGGCCTCTGCCCGATGCGCTACGCCGCGGACGCCGGGAGCGCGTATACGATGATCCTTTGGCCGCCGCGGGCGAAGTGGGCCGCGCTCTGGTTCTGGGCGGCCCGGTCCGCGCGGCGCAGACGCGGAACGCGGTTCTGCATAAGCGGGAAGAAGAGCGGCTGGCGCGTATTTTGAAAAAGCTGGACGCGGAAGAACAACGCCTGCGGGGCATGCGGGCGATGCGGGAACAGGCTCTGGCTTTGCAGGCCGGTTTGTGGCGTTTCGCACCCGAGGCCAGAGCGTCGGAGGTGGTAGTGCCCGCGCCGGACGCCCCGGGCGCCTCTCTGCGTATTCCCTTGAACCCGCGCCTGACGGTGCGGGAGAACATGGCCGCGCTGTTTCATACCGCCGCGCGAGGGGATCGGGGGCTGGCGTTTCTGGAGCGGCGTCGGCGCGAACTGTTGCGGGAACGGCGTCTGGCCGGAGAGGCCGCGCAGGCGGCCTTGGCGGGTGTGCCCGTCGCGCCGGCAGTCCCGGAAACGGTATCGAATCGTCCGGCGGGCAGATTGCCCAAAGGCGTCCAGGCCTTCATCAGTTCCGACGGACTGGTGATTTTGCGCGGCAGGGACGCCAAGGGTAACTGGGCGTTGCTGAAAGCGGCCGCGCCCTATGATCTGTGGATGCACGTGGAGGGGGGGCCGGGTTCCCACGCGGTAGTTCGCCGTTCTTTCGCCGGGCAGGAGATTCCCGAGCGCACCCTGCACGAGGCGGGAGGATTGGCCGCCGCCAAAAGCCGGCAACGCGACAGTGAATACGCGCATATTCTTTGCGCGGAAGTGCGTCACGTCAGGCCCTTGCGAGGCGCAACGCCCGGCACGGTGCGTGTGGACAAGGCGGCGCGTACGTTTCGGGTGGCCGTGGAGGTCGGCCTGGAGCGACGGTTGGCCTTGCCCGACGAGACGTAGCTACCTGCCTTTTTTGTAAAAGTCACAGCGAAGCTGCTCCGGAACCGATGAAAGACTATTGATGCCTGATCGGAGCGCGACGGATCCGGGCTGCGATCTCTTTTACGGCAAGCGGCAGCGAATGCCGTAAAGGCCCGCGGGCGAACGACGCTATGATAAGGAGCCGACATGTCATTGATGGAACACCGTCCCCCGTCCCGACCGGTGGAAATTACGCTGTTTGATTTGTTCAAAACCGGGCCCGGACCTTCCAGCTCGCACACGATGGGGCCCATGACGGCCGGGCATGATTTTGTCGCGCGTTGCGCGGCCCTGCCTGAGGGGCTGCTGGAGCAGGCCGAACGCCTGGATGTGCGGCTGTTCGGATCGCTCAGCGCCACCGGCGGCGGCCACGGCACCGATGCCGCCGTGCTGGCCGGTCTCATGGGGCACGAGCCCGCGGCGTGCCCGACGGGACTGCTGGATCGTCTGGCGGCCACGCCGGACCGGGAACACCGCGTCCGTCTGGGCAACAGGCTGTTGGCCGTAAGCCTGAACGATATTCATCATGACGCTGTGGCGCACGAATTCCCGTTCAGCAATACGTTGATCATGGAATTGCGGGATGCCGAGGGGCGGGCGTTGCACGCCATGGAGTATTATTCCGTAGGCGGCGGTTTTATCCAGTGGAAGGGGTGGACGCCGCCGGAACGGGGCAGACCCGCCCATCCCTATGGGAATATGCGGCAACTGCGCGAATGTTTGCGGGCGACGGGGCTGACGTTGCACGAGCTTATTCTGGAAAATGAAACCGCCATGACCGGCATGGGACGACCCGCCATCTTCGAGCGGTTGGAATCCATCATGGAGGTGATGTACGACAGCGTGCGCCGTGGCCTGGAGGCCGGGGGATTCTTGCCGGGGACGTTGGGAGCGGCCCGCAAGGCCGGAGGCATTCTGGCCTCGGCGGAACGGGCGCCCCATGCGGCGGATCGTTTTCTGGGGCGCGTCAACGCCTATGCTTTCGCCGCCGCGGAAGAAAACGCGGCCGGCGGCGTCATCGTCACGGCTCCCACCTGCGGCGCGGCCGGGGTGATGCCCGCCTTGCTCTATGCCATGCGGCATACTCTGAATATCGGCGGACGCGCCCTGCGGGAA
>CASQEL010000037.1 GCA_949427775.1 uncultured Desulfovibrionaceae bacterium | reverse complement strand
ACTCGCCAAGGTCGATGAGGCCAAAGTGTCCAGCCACGCCTTTAACGAAGACGCTCTGGCGGGCATCAAGACCGCTGTGGAATCTCTGAGCTGGGACAAATACTCCTCGCGCATTCTGGTGCTCATCACCGACGCCGGTCCCCTGCCCTCCGGCGACAAGCATGCCTCGGTCAGGATGGATGTGACGGAAATGGCCGACTTCGCACGGACGCGCGGCATCTGGATTTCCGTGCTGCACATCAAGTCGCCCGGCGGCAGGCAAAACCATGCCCCGGCGGAAAAAGCCTACCGCGCGCTGTCCCGCCTCTCCGACAACCGCTCCAACTATCTGGCCGTTCCCGCCCCCACGCCGACCGAGGGCGCGCGCCAGTTCGCCGCCGTCACCAGGACGCTGGCCTCCGGCATGGTCGCCATGGTCAGAAGCACGGCGGAAGGCAAATTGATGACCAAACCCAAGGATGATCCCGCCGGGGCTTCCACCCCCTCCGCTCCGGAAGCTCAGGCCGCCCGCCTGGCCGCCTCCCTCGGCTATGCCCTGCAACTGGAATATCTGGGGCAGCGGAGGGGCAACCGCGCTCCGTCGGTGGTGGACTCCTGGATAGCGGACATGGACCTGGCCCAACTGGCCAAAGAGCGCCGCGTGCCCACCGTGGAGGTGGCGGTGCTGCTGACCAAAAACCAGCTTAACGACCTGAGTCAGCAACTCAAAATCATCATCGACAATGCCGAACGCACGAAAAAGACCGACTCCCGCGATTTCTTCCAGGGTATTCTTTCGGCTTCCGCGCGTATGGCCCGCGATCCCGACAGTCCCGCGCAAGGCGGAAACCTGGCCGAAATGGGCGTGCTGGCGGAATTTCTGGACGGCCTGCCCTACAAGAGCGACGTGATGCTGCTGCGCGAGGAAGACTGGTACCGCATGAGCGTGGGCGAGCAAACGGCGTTCATCAACCGGCTCAAATCCCGTATCGCCCGATATGAAGAGTACGACAAGGACCGCGCCAACTGGGAAAGCTTCGGCGCCGCCAATCCCGGCGACTGGATGTACCGCGTGCCGTTGAACATGTTGCCGTAATGTGAAAAACGGCGAGGTTGTGGGGCAAGGAAGCCGTGCGCGAAGCTTCCTTCCCCCTGCCGAGTGGAGTGCCCATGTCCCCTGATCTCACCTTTTCCATCCGCCGCCTGCGCAAGGAACGCCGCGACGGCACGGGGTTTGCTCTGGAGCTGACCCGGCTGGACATCGGCCGGGGCGAGCGCGTGGCGCTGATCGGCCCCAGCGGCTGCGGCAAAAGCACGGCGCTGGACATGCTGGCCGCCGTGCTGCGTCCTGACGCGGCGGAGACGTTCCTGTTCAGCCCCCGGCCCGGCGCGACCATGGACGTCATGGCCGCCTGGGGAGCCGGACGACGCGACGATCTGGCCCGTCTGCGGCTGCGTCATGTGGGGTATGTGCTTCAGACCGGCGGCCTGCTGCCCTTTCTCTCCGCGCGGGAGAACATCGCCCTGGCTCGTGACGCTCTGGGTCTGCCCCGCCGGGACGAGGGGGTGGACCGGTTGACCGAACAGTTGGGCATCGCCCGCCTGCTGGATGCGGCTCCCGGACGGCTTTCCGTGGGAGAGCGCCAGCGCGTGGCCATCGCCCGCGCCCTGGCCGCCCGGCCGTCCGTGGTGCTGGCCGACGAACCTACCGCCGCGCTGGACCCTCTGAACGCCCGCACGGTTTTGGAACTGTTCGCCGATCTGGCGGAGGATATGGGCATCACCGTGATTCTGGTCACCCACGCCCCGGACGCGGCGGCCGCCCTGGGATTTCGGCAGATCCCGGTGCATGTGCGCCGGGAGGGCGAACATGTCCGCGCCCGCGTCGATAGCGGCACGACGGAGGAGGCCGCGCCATGCGCCTGATCTGTCGCGCCTGCGTCCTGGCCTGGCGGGATTACCTTCACGAGCGCCTGCTCTCCGCCTGCGCCGTGTTGAGTCTGGCCGCCGTGCTGGCTCCCCTGCTGGTGCTCTACGGCGTCAAATTCGGCGTGCTGACCACCATGACCGACAGATTGAGGAACGATCCCCGCAATCTGGAAATCTCCCCTGTGGCCGGCGGCCGTTACACGCCGGAATTTCTGGCGAACCTGGCCGACAGATCGGACGTGGCCTTTGTGCTGCCCCGTACCCGCGCCATTTCCGCCACCATGGAACTGGCCGCCGGGGAAGGACTCCGACGCCGAGTGCTCAACGTTTCCCTGGAGCCCACCGCGACCGGCGACCCTCTGCTTGCCCGGCATTTGCCCACCGCGACCGTCGCGCCCGAGAACCGGAGCGCGTCTGTCGTGCTCTCGGCCTCGGCCGCGCGCAAGCTGCGCCTGCGTCCCGGCGACGCCGTACACGGTCGGGTGGAACGGACCTTTCAGGGCACGCCCCAGTCAGCCGGGGTTCCGCTGACCGTGACCGCCGTGCTGCCGCTGGAAGCCGAACAAAAAGACGTGGCCTTCGTGCCTCTGCCGCTGCTGGAAGCCACCGAGGACTATCGCGACGGTCGGTCCGCGCCCGCCTTCGGCTGGCCGGGCGAAGCGCGTCCCGACGGGCCGCGGCTCTACCCCAGCTTTCGTCTTTACGCCCGCACGCTGGAGGACGTAGCCGCACTGCGCCGCGTTTTCACCCGACAGGGCCTGGAGGTCTACACCCGCGCCGAAGAAATTGCCGCCGTGACCAATCTGGACACGTCGTTGACAGTGATTTTCGGTCTGATCGTCGCGGCGGCCGGGATCGGCTTCCTGGCTTCCACGGCCGGCAATGCCCTGGCCGGAGTCCGGCGCAAGGAAAAATACCTGGGCATCATCCGCCTGACAGGCTATTCCACACCGGCCATCATGGCTTTTCCGCTGTTCCAGAGCCTGCTCACCGGGGCGCTGGGCACAGCTCTGGCTGCCGGTCTGTATCTGGGCGCGGCGGCGATTATCGATCACCTGTTCGCCGCCGATCTCCAGGGAGTGGAACATATCTGTCTGCTGCTGCCCCGGCATTTCGCGGCGGCCCTGGGGCTGGTGCTGCTGCTGTCCCTGACGGCCGGCGTGCAACCGGCCTTCCGCGCCGCCCGCATCGACCCCTCGGAGGTTGTCAAGGATGTGTAAACGAGAAGACAGAGGACATCCGCTCCCGCGTCCGTTACAATTTTTTGCGACATTTCATGCCGCAACAGCGGCGCGGCTCCTGGTCTGGCCGATAGTGTGCTGCGTGCTTGCGGCGGGCCTGGCGCGCGCTCCGCTTCCCGCCGGAGCGGCCCTCAAGGCCAAAGGAGCCGTCACGGCGGAAGAAGCCTGGAATCCGCATCCCGCCGCGGGAGACGTGGCGCTGCCCATGCCCTGCGGCGCGGGCATGGTCTTTCGTATCGTGGCCGTGCCCGCCAAAGGCTTTTTGTGGGACATGCCCGCCCGACTGGGACGCGACGACGGCGCGCATGCCGACCGCGCCTACTACGACAGCCGTTACAACACGGCCTTGTCCGGTCCCTTCGCCGCCGGGGATCTTCCCGCCGCATGGCGCGCCTCATTACCTGAAGGCGAGTATTTTTATTATCTTATGGGAAAATACGAGGTGACGGGCCTCCAGTGGCGGGCGATCATGGACAATGCCTGCCCTTCGGCGGGGGCTCCCCTGACGGCGGCCGACGCGCTGCCCAAGACCGGTATTTCCTGGTACGAAGCCGTGGACTTCACGCGCCGCTACACGGATTGGCTGCTCAAAAACCATCCCGCCGTCCTGCCCCATTTCCAAGGCGATGCCCGCAATGTCGGGTTTGTACGCCTGCCCACGGAGGCGGAATGGGAATATGCCGCCCGAGGCGGCCAGGCGGTCACCGGCGCCCATTTGCGGCAGGAAGACTTTTTCCCCATGGCGGAAGGCGCCGAACTCGCCGATTATGCCGTCTTTCGGCCCGAAGGCGCGGCCCGCATCGAGGAATCCCCGCTGCGTATCGGTTCCCGCAAGCCCAACCCGCTGGGACTCTACGACACGGCGGGCAACGTGGCGGAAATGGTCATGGATGCCTTCCGGTTTTCTCTGGGCGGACGGCTGCACGGTTCCGCGGGCGGTTTTGTGCGCAAAGGCGGCAGCTTCCTGTCCGGGCAGGCGGAAATCATGCCCGGCCGTCGGGAAGAGACGGCGTTCTTCCAGGCCGACGGCCCGGTGCGCGCCCGCGATCTGGGATTCCGGGCGGCGATTTCCGGCATCAACACGCCCGGCGGCGCGCGTCCGGCCATCCTGCTGCGGGAATGGCAAAAGGCCGGAGAGGACTACGGCCCTCTGCCGGACGAAAAAGGCAATCCCCTGGAAGAAATTGATCGCCTTCTGTCCCTGGCCCGCACCGACGCCGAGCGCGAAAACTTCCAGCGCCTGCGCGGCATCATCAAGGACAACAACATCGCTCTGGAACGCCAGCAGGCTCTGGCGGCGGAATCGCTGGTGCGCAGCTCCGTCTACATGATCGAAACCATCCGCAATTATGCCATCCGACGCAAGGGCGTGCTCACCCAGATGGAACTGATGAAAAAGGAAAAAAAGGCTCAGGCCGGTAAAAAAACAACCTACGACTTTGACGCCGATATTAAAAAAGCCCGTGAGGGCGCGGCCACGCTGGGCCGGGGCGTGGACGCATCTTTGGGATTTTACCGCAGCAAAATCGAAGACAGCCGCGCCGTGCCGCAAAACGTGCTCGACGCCGCGTTCAAAATGGTCGAAAAGGATCTGAAACCCGGCGACGCCTTCAGCGAAAATCTGCGCCGAAACCTGCGCCTGTATGCCCGGCACACCGCGCTGCTGCGCAAGGGACAGCGCGCCGCCGTGGACAAACAGAAGCTGACGGAAGACATCCTGCCCGCGCGCTATCGGCAGTAATACGGTTTCAACGGCATATTCGCCGGAATCATGCCGCGGGTACTCCGCAATATGCCGTTATGGCGGCAGCGAGAGACTCGCGGAAGAACAAAGAGAGCATTCCGCTATAGTGAACAAAGGAGCACCGCATGTCTGACACCAAACCCCACATCGGCTGGATAGGCACCGGCGTCATGGGCGCATCCATGGCCGGGCACCTGCGCAAGGCCGGCTATCCCCTGACCGTCTTCAACCGCACCAAAGCCAAAGCCCAACCCCTGCTCGACGCGGGCGCGGTCTGGGCCGATTCTCCCAAGGCCGTGGGAGCCGCCTCGGACATCGTTTTTTCCATCGTCGGCTTTCCCAGGGATGTGGAAGAGGTCATTTTGGGCGAAGACGGCGCGTTGGCCGGGTTGCGCTCCGGCGGCGTAATCTGCGACATGACCACCAGTTCTCCGGCTCTGGCCGCGCGCATTGCCGAGGCCGCCGCGGCCCGGGGCTGTCACGGGGCGGACGCGCCGGTCACGGGCGGCGACGTGGGCGCGCGCGAAGCCCGGCTGTCCATCTTCGTGGGCGGCGATACGGATGCGTTCCGCAGGTTGAAACCCTGCCTGGAAGTCATGGGCCGGACCGTGGTGCACTGCGGCCTGCCCGGCGCCGGACAAAAGGCCAAGCTGGCCAATCAGGTGGCCATCGCCGGGGTCATGTTCAGCGTCTGCGAATCCCTGCTCTTCGCGCGGGAAGAGCGGCTGGACGTCCGTCAGTGGCTGGAAACCGTCATTCCGGGAGCGGCCGGGAGCACCGCCATGGGCACCCTGGGCCGCCGCATCGTGGACGGCGATTTTGAGCCCGGTTTTTATGTGGAACACTTTCTCAAGGATCTTCGGCTGTGCATGGACGAATGCCGCCGCATGAATCTGGTGCTGCCCGGTCTGGCCGCCGCCGAACAGGCCTACCAGGCGCTGACGGCGCAGGGGTACGGCAAAAAAGGCACCCAATCCCTCATCCGGGGATTGGCCGCTCTCTCGGCGAGAGCTGATTAGGGCATTTGCACATTGAAAATGCTCTGCCGACTGCGGGAGCAGGCGGCCGCCGCGAAGGCTACGCGCACTGTATGTGCGCTGTTCCCTGCCGGAGCGAGCGTGCCTTTCAGCTGTGACCTTGTGCAAAGTCACAGCGAATCTGCTCCAGGGGCAGCCCGCATTACAACGCCGTCCGCGAAACGTCGAATTTTTTCGGCAGGCAAGGCGCAAGGCAGGCATTGGCCGAAGCTGTAGTGAACCTGCCGCAAGGTCAATGCTTGCCCCGCAACGCCGCGGGACGGAAAAGGCATGGTAAACGAGGCATGTTCTCCGAAACGCTCCAACCTCTGGAGGGTCGCCCATGACCGCCCCTCTGTCTCTGTGTGTGTTCACAGGCGTGCACGACGACGCACGGGTGCAAAACATGCCCGTCATCTACGGACTGGGCAGCTATGTGCCGCATCATCTGCCGTCCACCCTGGAATATATCTACATTACCCTTACCAACAGCGGCGATGTTCCCGTTGTTCTCGACGCCGTGTTTCTGAAAACCGAACACGGCGTCGAACTGCGGGATCTTGACTTGCCCGCCGAACCGATCCGGGACCGGGAACTGCCCCCGGGCGCGACGTTCGCTGTCGGCTTTCTGCGCGATCTGCTGACCCGCCGCCTTCGCGACGGCCTGCATCAGCCCGATCCGCTCCGCTGTCGCGCCTGTTGCAGTCTGTCTGACAACACTCGGGCCTGTTCCGAGTTGTGGGAGCTGTCTCTGGACTACCCCCGCAATCCCCTGCAGGACGCGGAACTCAGCCCTTACGTCGACGCGCTTCTCCAGCGCCGGGATCGCTTTGCGGCGGAGATCGCCCGCATCCGGGAGCAGTACGGCTCTCTGCAAAACTATGCGGATCTGCACCTGACCCTGGGCATGCATACGATCACGACCGACGACGGCAGGCGTTACCGGCGGTTGCGGGAATGGATGCCCGCCGCCACCGCTCTTTGGCTGGCCACGGATCGGCTCAAATTCCAACGCTGGGCCAAATACGCCTTCCGGCGCGTGACGCCCGAAGGGTTGTGGGAACTTGACGTGCCCGAGGAAGAACTCCCGCACGGCGCGTATATGGAACTGCGCGTGCTTCCCGACGCCGCGGGCGCGTCGGACGGACGCCCCCAACGGCGGGTGCCCGCCTTCGCCCGCTGGGTGGAACAGGACGCCCAGGTTCCGGAGCAATGGTGCGCCCGCGTCTGGGATCCCGCGACGCCCTATACATTCCGGCACGACGATCATCCCCGTAATCTGGAATTTCCCCGTATCTACGAAGCCCATGTGGGCATCGCCCAGCCCTATGTCGGACGCACGCAACACAGCGTAGGCGGTTATGCGGCCTTTGCCCGCGACATCCTGCCGCGCATCCGGGATGCGGGATATACCGTCGTCCAGCTTATGGGGATTCCTGAACACCCGCGGTACAAATCCTTCGGCTACCAGGTGAGCAATTATTTCGCGCCCAGTTCCCGCTTCGGTCTTCCCGACGATTTCAAGGCGCTGGTGGACGAAGCCCATCGCCTGGGCCTGGCCATATTGCTGGACATCACGCACAGTCACGCCGCCCCCAACACGGAACAGGGCATCGCCCGTTACGACGCAAGCGCCTATTTCTTCGCCGACAAGGACAACCAGTGGGGCACATTGTCCTTCGACTACGGCAAGGAAATGACGCGGCGTTTTCTGCTCTCCAACTGCCGCTGGTGGATGGAGGAATTTCATGTGGACGGGTTCCGCTTCGACGCCGTGGGCAACATGATCTATCGTGATCACGGTTTCGGCGATGATTTCAGCCATGTGGGGCGCTGCTTTTACACGGCCGACGGCAGCAACCGGGTGGACGAGGACGGCGTGCTCTATCTGGAATTGGCCAACACCCTGATCCACGAGCTGAAACCGCAAAGCCTGACTGTGGCCGAGGAATTCAGCGGCATGCCGGGCATGACGTCCCCGACGCGGGACGCCGGTCTGGGATTCGACTACCGTTTCGCCATGGGCATTCCTGATTTTTGGGGAAAATTCATCAAGGAAGGCCGCCCCATAGGCACGCTATGGCATGAAATGACCAATCACCGCCGCTATGAGCGCACCATCAGTTACGTGGCCTGCCACGATCAATGCATCAACGGCAAGGACGCCATGATCTGGCGGCTCATCGGCGACGAGATGCATACCCACATGTCGCGCTTCACGGATTCCTGGAACACTTCGCGCGGTCTGGCGCTGTACAAACTTATGCGGCTGGCGACGCTGACCACAGCCGCTCACGGTTATCTCAACTTCATGGGAGACGAGTTCGGCCACCCGGAATGGATCGACGGCGAGGCCTACGCCCACCGGCAGTGGCATCTGACGGAACGGGACGATCTGAAGTATGCGGATCTGGCGGCCTTTGATCGCGACTGTCTGCTGCATATCGTCCGCCGTCATCCGGAGCAGTTCCGGGAACAGGTTCGACTGCGGCATTTGGACGAGGAAGACCGCATCCTGGCCTTCGAGCGCGGCCGCCTGTTCTGCGCCTTCAACTTCCACGAACTGCGCAGCCGACCTTCATTGGAAGTATGGACGACACCCGGCAAGTATGTGGAAACCCTCAGCACGGACGAAGATCGCTATGCCGGTCACAGCAATCTGACCGTCACTGAACCGCCGGTGGAGCATTTTTCCGATCCGGCCTCCGGCGCGACGGAACAGCGCATTACCCTGTACCTGCCGCCGTTGACGGCCCTCGTGCTGTTGCGGGCCTGATGAACCCCGAAGAAATGCTTTCAGGCAGGGGGCGGCGCAATACCGCCCCCTGTTTTTTTCCGAAATGCCTTTGCGTCACCCGTCCGCCAAGGGGCGATGTCCGCATGCGGAATGTTCCGCCCATATCGGGCGGTCCGGGCACGGCGCTACGGAACAGGCCTCACGGGTCGCCAACGGGCACGGCGATGGAGAGGACCACTGTTTCGTAAAGACGGGGAACGCGCGCTTATTGCGCCGGAGTCGCTCCGGCAACGCACTTCACTTTGCGCAAGGAACGGTACAGCGGTTCACTCTCGGCACGTCCCGCAAATATTTCCTCGGAAGGGGCGTCCAGCGCTTCCGGCAGCACTTCGTCCACATGATCCACAAACACGATGTCCAAATCCTTGAGAATTTCCTCCGGAACTTCCTTGAGATCCTTTTCGTTGTCGTGGGGCATGATGATCTTGGCGATGCCGCTGCGCCGGGCGGCCAACAGTTTTTCACGCAGGCCCCCGATGGGCAGCACCCGACCGCGCAGGGAAATTTCTCCCGTCATGGCCACATCGTTGCGCACCGGGATGCCCAGCAGCGCCGAGGTGATGGATGTGGCCAGAGTGATTCCCGCCGAGGGACCGTCCTTGGGCGTGGCCCCGGAAGGCACATGGACATGGATGTCCACCTTGCGGTAAAAGCGCGGGTCCAGACCGAACAGGTCGGCTCTTGAGCGGACATAGGACAAGGCCGCCTGGGCGCTCTCCTTCATCACGTCGCCCAGTTGCCCGGTAGTCACCACATGTCCGGACCCCGGCATCAGGCTGGTTTCCACCAGCAGGATTTCACCGCCGCGCTGATTGTAGGCCATGCCGGTGCACACGCCCACCTGCGGCGAAGATTCGCGTTCGTCATGACGGAATTTCTTGACCCCGAGGAAGGTGCTCAGATTCTGCTGGGAAATGGTGATGCACTTCTCCAAATCCTCATCTTCCACCAGACGGATGGCCACCTTGCGGCACAACGCCGCGATTTCCCGCTCCAGATTGCGCACTCCGGCCTCACGGGTGTAGCAACGCACCACGTCCAGCAAGGCGTTGTCGGAGACTCTGATATTCTGCTCCTTCAGGCCATGCATCTCGATCTGCCGCGGCAACAGGAATTGCCGGGCAATGCGGCGCTTTTCGGTTTCCAGATAACTGTTCAGCTCGATGATTTCCATGCGGTCCTGCAACGGCGCGGGAATGGAATGCAACGAATTGGCTGTGGTGATGAAAAAGATCCTGGACAGATCATAGTCCAGGTCCAGATAGTGATCCATGAAGGCGTTGTTCTGTTCCGGGTCCAGCACCTCCAGCAGCGCCGAAGCCGGATCGCCCCGGAAGTCGGCGCTGAGCTTGTCGATTTCATCCAGGCAGAACAACGGGTTGTTGGATTTGATCCGCTTCAGGGATTGGATGATCTTGCCCGGCAACGCGCCCACATAGGTGCGCCGGTGGCCGCGGATTTCGGCCTCGTCCCGCACGCCGCCCAGCGACAGACGCACGAAATCGCGTCCCGTGGCCCGAGCCACGGACTTGGCCAGGGAGGTTTTGCCCACGCCCGGAGGGCCGACAAAGCACAGAATGGGTCCCCTGAGGCCGTTGGACAGTTTCTGCACCGCCAGATATTCCAGAATGCGCTCCTTGGGTTTCTCCAGGCCGTAATGGTCGCCGTCCAGGATTTCGCGGGCCTTCTGAATATCAATATCAATGGTTTTCAGATCGTTCCAGGGCAGATCCAGAATCCAGTCCACATAATTGCGCACCACCGTGTATTCCGCGGAGGAAGGCGGCATGGTCCGCAGCTTCTTGGCTTCGCGCAGCGCTTTTTCCCGAGCTTCTTCCGGCATGTCGCGGTCTTTGAGGCGCTGCTCCAGCTCGGCCACTTCGGCCTGAGGGTCGTCCTCGCGTCCCATTTCCTTGTTGATGGCCTTCATCTGCTCGTTCAGATAGTACTCGCGCTGGTTGCGCTCCATCTGGTTTTTGACGCGGCTTTTGATGCGTTTTTCCACGGAGGCCACGGCCAACTCGCCCTGCAACGTTTCGTACACTTTTTCCAGGCGGGCCGGAGCTTCAACAATTTCCAGCGCCTCCTGCTTTTTGCGGTAGTCCACCTTGAGATGCGGCATGATGGCGTCGGCCAGCCGTCCGGCATCCTGAATGGCCATGATGGCCAGCACGGCCTCCTGCGTCAGCTTCTTGTTGATCTTGCCGTACTCTTCCAATGCCTCATGAGCCGCGCGCACAAGACCTTCGGTTTCAGGCGAGGTGACGGC
>CASQEL010000036.1 GCA_949427775.1 uncultured Desulfovibrionaceae bacterium | reverse complement strand
CGTTTGCAGATTCCGACAAGGGCTTGTCCAAAAAAGTATGCCGAAGAATATTCCATGTTTTTACAATAAATAAAATGTAGAAAGTAGTGAAGATATTTTCCGCATAATTGGATGACAAGTAATACCGGTCTTTTTGGACTGGTACAACTCTTCATTTATTCCCGTATACAGGGAGTATGAAACAAATTCGGCCCTGTTTTTTCGGTGCAGCTCTTACACGCATACGCAAACGTCTCAGTATCTCGCGGTATGAAGTTGCAAAACGGGCCGGACTTTCAGAGGAATATCTATACAAACTGGAAAAATCATTCCGGGAACCTCGTGCGGGAATGATTGTCCGCCTTGGCCGGGCATTGGGGATTCCTCCCGGCGAATTGCTCAATGAGATGGACAGACTCATGCATGAGACGGAAGTTGAGTCCGCATCACGTAAGGAAGAGTAATTCTTATGATAGGGGAAATCCCGTGGAAGATTTTGAAGAAATTTTTGCACGCATCCAGTCAGTGACCCGCACCAAAACGCAAGAAGATCTGGCGAAAATTCTGGGCATCAGACAGTCCTCCATATCTGATACGAAGTCCCGCAAGACCATTCCCTCGGGATGGTATCTCACGCTCTTTGATACCCTGGGAGTAAACCCGCATTGGCTGCGGCGGGGTTCCGGTCCCGTCTATCTGCGCGCGAAGGCGGACGATAGCCCAAACGACACCCCTCCGAAGGATAAACCTGATGAGCTGCCGGACTATCAATTGCAGGCGGGGCTTTCCGTCCCGGTATACAGCATGCGGCCCCGCAGCACAAAGGGAAGCTGGAAGAAAACTCCGCTGCGCTCCCTCCCTGTCATCGGGCGTATCATGTTGCCGCTTTGTTATGCGAAACCGGGGATCATCGTTCTCTTCGCCGAGACGGAAGCCGCCGCGCCGACCCTGCGCAAAGGCGCATACGCCGGGGTGGACACCCGCCCCGCAACGCCTGTCGACGGGAAACTCTACGCCGTTCTGCTGCCGCATGAAGGCGTTGTTATGCGGCGTTTTGTTTGGGATGCAATGCAACGGCGCTTTCTCCAAAAAGCGGAGAACGACGCGCCCATGCCTCAACGCGCCTCAAACAAATGCTCTGGAACGCTTCTGGGCAGAGTGTGCTGGGTGTTGCAGCATATCTGAGGCCGCGGAACGGACGACGTCCGTTCCGCGGCAGGAACGTCAATACGCGCCGGAAACCTTGACCGCCATGGCTTCCAGCAGATCACGCATCTTGCCGATCACGGGATCTCCCTGCAAACCGTATTCTTCCGCCATGTTGTGCATATTCGGGAAGGCCAGCCAGACGCTGCCGCGCTCGTCCTCCCAAACGGCGAAGCGCAGGGGCAACTCCACGGCGATGCTTTGATTCCGCTGCATCAGCTTTGTACCCACGGCAGGCGCGCCGAACACGATTACCCGCGTCGGGCGCAGAGCCAGGTTCACTTCCCGGGCATTCAGTCCGTGATCGAAACTGGCGAACACGGGAATGTTCCGCTGCCGCAGCTCCCGCTCGATCCGCTCCATGGTCTGGTCGACGTCATACACGCACTCGTAGAGCTCCAGGTGAGTATCATCGTATCCCGTGCCCAACGCATCCCCGAACGCTCCGGCGATTTTACGCCCGAGATTGCTGAAATCCACGCCTTCCCTGTTGCCCAGCAAGGTTACGCAGACCAGTTCCGAGGCATCGGTAAAACGGCTGAGAAAGGCCGAGAATCCCGGCACGCTGCCCTTGATGTCCATGAGCCCGCGATGCTGGTAGAACTGCCAACCCACCATGGCCGGAACTTTCCTGCCGGTTTTCAAGGTGAACGGACTGTAGAGAATGGCCCGGTTTTCCGGTTTTTCCACCAGAATGGAGCCCGCAAGGCAGATATCCCAGAAACTGACGTCCTCCGCCGAAGCCCACAGATCCGCAAACCCCTTCAGCGCCGAGGAGCGCACCACAGGCACGGCTTTGCCGTCGGCATCGTATCCCGCCGCCGCTTCGGCCGGATTCACGTAGATCTTGTCCGCTTTGAACAAGGTGTGCAGATTGCCGGCGGCGGCGACGTGCTCCTGGTGCAGGCTGGGAAGATCCTCGAAAAAACAGGTGTGTTTCAGGCTCAGATACTCGATCTGATGCCTGGTGATGAAGTCATGGTACGACATGCCGCCCGCCTTCTCCACAGCCTCCGCCAACAGCAGAAAATTGGTCGCGCTCTGCTCCACGTCCGTATCAGGCTCGAATTTCCGGGGAAGATCCCTGGCCATGGCCAGCAGTTGCGCGGGCGTGTGTTCTCCGGTCGCGTCGTATCCCTGATGCAAACGGTAATCCGGGATACCGGAAGTATGACGCATCAGTTGCAGCACGGTGCATTCCGCCCAATCCCCGGGAAGACCTTCGACATACCGCCCGATGCCGTCGTCAAGCTTGAGTTTGCCCCGTTCGTGCAACTGCATCACGGCCACGGCGGCGTACGCCTGGGAAATCGGCCCGATGGGCCAGACCGTGCCGGTGGAAGCCAGACGTTTTTCCCCCACGTCCGAAAAACCGTACCCCACCACGCGGGGAATATAGGGGGCTTGCACGATGGCGAGAGTCAGGCCGGGAATATGTTTTTCTTCCATAAATTCCCAGATCATCCGGTCAATGGTTTTTCCCAGATAGGAAACATCCGCGCTGCCCCTGCCTTTGGGCGTCCTTTTTTCCTGTATGTTCATAATAACAATCTCTCTTTATGCGATGTATATGTAAGGGCGCTCCCATAAGGGAATGAGCCCATAATAGAGTATCCTCCAAATTTATCTAAAAATATAGCCGTGTTCTGCACAATTTGCCAAAAAATGCGGATTTCCGGTTCCCATGTTCCGGGGTGTGGCGGACGGTTTCCCCCAATTCCATTGTCGTTGAACAACCGTGCGCCCCGACAGCGCGGCGGCATGCCTCCATGGCCGTCCCCCGCTCCACAACGCGGGAAGCCCGCGCGACATCCATCGCGCGGGCTTCCCACTCCTTATATTACAAAATAACATATACAACGGAATCAGTACGGCCAACCGCCCTTCCACGGCTTCCGCGCGCGGCGCGTGGCGCGAAACATCCGTATTCTGCCCGCCCGGCGACGTTCAGGCTTTCAGGGCCGCGCGCACCGCCTGCTCCACGCTTTCTTCGATACCCAGCGTTTCCCGCAGGTTGGAGAAATGGCAAGCGGTCTGATTGACCATAGTGCCGCGCAGATTGTCGCTGGTCACGGGCAAACGCAGCCCGCAGCGTTCCGCCAGCAGCAGTCCGGCCAGCGTCAACCCCACGGGCGCCGGCACAAACCAGCGGCGCAGACCTTCGATCCGCGCGGCCGTCCGCAACAGCGCGGGCAGATCGCTCAACTCCGCGCCGAAGGCGTTGACCTCGCGAGGGGGAACAGGCAACGCGACCATCTTTTCCAGCGCCGCTCCCAGGGCCCGCACGGAGACATAAGGCATCTTGTCCCGGCTGCCGCCGGGCACCGGCACCACGGGCGTCCGCCGCACGATGCCCAGAATGCGCCCGAAAATGCCGCCCGCGCCCAGGACCAGGCCGGGACGAACGACGCTGTGCCCGCGCTCCAGAAAAAGCTGTTCCACCCGGTACTTGGTCCGTCCGTAAACCGACACGGCGTCCGGCCGGGCGGAATAGGACGAGACATAGATCTGGCGCGCCCCGGACGCGGCCGCCGCCCGCTCCGCCGCGTCGTACCAGCCCGCAAAGGCATCCGACCGCGCTTCGGTCAGGTCCTTGTCGTGAATGAGATGCACCACGGCGTCGGCCCCGGCGAAAAGTTCGGGTTCGGGGCGCATGCCGGTGTGCAAAATACGCACGGGCACGGACAACGTCCGCCCTCCGGCCGTCACCGGCCGGGAAGGCGCGCGCTGAAGACTTTCCACCGCATGCCCGGCCTCGAGCAGGGCCGCCGCCGCATATCCGCCGATGAATCCGCTGCCGCCGGTGACGAGGACGCGCATGCCGCTACCTCGCCGCCAGCAGGGAATCGCCGAGCCGTTCCGCCACGCGCATGGCGTTGGCCATGATGGTCAACGACAGGTTTTTGGCCGACAGCGCCGCAAAGGCCGCGCCGTCCGCCGCGTAGACCCGCGCCGTGCCGTGCAGCAGACCGTCGGGCGAGGTTTCAAAGGGGCCGGGATGCTCACGCATGGGCAGCGTGCCGGAATAGTGGAAGCTGTTGCCCGCCTGGGGGTACTTGACCCAACCGGGCAGCGCCAGATAGCCCAGCTTCAGCATCTGGCCGATCAGTTCCCGCTCCACCCGGCCGTCCAGGGTATCCGTATAATTGACGTGCACCGCGCCGCTCTCGTCGATCCAGAGCTGGTTCCGGCTGATGTCGGGACGGGCGGCGTGCCACAGATGCAGCACCATCATGGCCGACGTCATGAGCGGCACCAGCTTGACGGCGCACGGGAAGGTGACCGGCGTATCCGTGAGGAAATCCGACGCCAGCAGGCCGGAAATCCCGTAGAAGGTGCCCATGACCAGCGGCTGTTCCGGCCGTTTGTAGCACAGATTGAGCTGCATATAGAGCGAATCGACATCCTGCGGCGCGCCGAGCAACGTGGGATTGATGAACGGAATGTACGACAGCAGGTTGTCGGCGATGGCGATTTTCGTGCCCGGCGTCGCCAGGGAGTTCAGGGCCAGACGGGCCGAGCCCATGGCTCCGGCGCAGAGCAGGAGCGAACGGGCGACGATCTGCCGCAATCCGCCCCCGCGCACTTCGCGCGCCGTCAGTTCCACCTTGTCGGGAAACTCCGTGAAACGCTCGGCGAACAGGCCCGGCAGATACTCCACGGCCTTTTCCCGTATCAGGCGCTCCATAGTGTAGGCCGGAGAATAGATGGAGGTGATGTCGGGTCGAAAAAACTCCGCCGCCTCGTAGGCATGGGCCGGGCGGCCGTTGTGCGGACGGGTAAGGATGCCCGCGCGCGGACGGCCGATATACACGCCGCGGGCATTGAGATGTCGCCGCCACCGGCGGTAACGGCGCAACAGGCATCGGCCGTTGTCCATCAGGCGCAACGGCGGGAGCAGATCCTCCTGCGCGCCGTAAAAGCGGGTCAGATCGTCGTTTTCCCCGCTGATGCCGATTTCCCGATCCAAACGCCGGTAGTAGGGTTCCAGGGCCGCCGCGCCGAACGGAAATTCCTTCAGATCCGCATCATCGTAGCGCACGAGCTGCCCGCCCCAGATATTGGCGAGCCCCCCCAGAGAATAGCTGAAATTGCCCTGAAAATTGTCGGAAACCACCGGCGTGAGCTGCTCCGCGTCCTTGAGCACGTAGCGGAACCTGGGCGGCCGGTTTTTGGGCATGACGTAGTGCCCGAAAATGCCGATCAGATACTCGTGGTTCGGCCCCAGAATGTCGTCCAGATTGGGACCCGGCGCGCGCTTGATGTCGTAGAAACGGCCCCTGATGTTGTGGGCGGGGGGCGTGTTGCCCACGTCCACAACGCCCACGCGCAGCCCCTTTCCGGCCAGTTCCAGACAAGCGGCCGCGCCGGCGGGCCCCGTGCCCACAATCAGAACATCATACGGCGCATTGGCGGACATGGATGCCTCCCTTGCAGCGTTTGTACAATGTGAGGGCGCAATACCATACGCCGCACACGCCCACCCGGATCCAGGGAATCCGGCGATCATTGCAGAAAACCCGATAATGCCCGGCGGTCGTCTCCGCCAGATACGACACCAGGCGGAACTTGACGGTCAGGAGATTGGCCTGGGAACGGCTGCGCAGATAGATCTCCACGGCCTCCAGATCTTTTCCCCGCCGGATGCAACGGGCGATAAGCGTCTGTTCCGCGCCTTCCGCGGCGACGGACAGATCCGCATGCGCCTTTTCATAGCGCGCTTCCATGCCTTCCGGCACGCGCCGTCCCGGAAACAGCGTCCGGTAAATGGCCCGACATTCTTCCCCCGGCGATACCGGGGCGTTGGCTGTGTTTTTCACGTAACCCTTCCTTGGCAAGAAGAGATTTTTTACCATGCCCGCAGCGCGGCATGCCGAGGCCGCCCGTTCTCGGAACGGAAGTTTTCCACCGTCAGACACGGAAACGCATAATGATAGCCCATATGGTTTCCCCGTCAAGACGGGCGCGTGCGCCCGGCGTGCGGCAGCGCGAAGCCGCTTTCTGTTGCGGATTCCGTAAAATCAGCAGTGCTCATCCTCAAGCAAAGCACTATGTTTTTTCTTGCAAGGAAGCTTGCCTTGCGGCATTATGAAAGCATGACGTTTGGTTTATGCTGACGTTGCTATTACAGAAATAAAGGATTATCTATGGGACGATTCGCCGGTTTTGAAGAAGTATACAGTGCGCTTTACGTAGATTTCGACAATATTTACACACGATTTCTTGAAATGGATCCGGATGCGGCGCGCGCTTTCGGCACCATGCCCCACCGATGGGTCAAGTGGCTGGAAATACATGCGTTGCGCATGCTCTACGGCGACGGCGTCCGCCGCCGTATTCTCAAACGCATGTGCTACCTCAATCCCCAGAGATACCAGGAATTTCGCTACCATTTCATCCGCGGCGCGTTCCAGGTGGTGGACTGTCCGCCCCTGACCAACCAGGGCAAAACCAGCACCGACATCCATCTGGTCATGGATTGCATGGACGACCTCTCGCACTCCACCCGTTTTGACGAATTCATCATTCTGTCGGGTGACGCGGACTTCACCCCCCTGCTCATCCGGCTTCAGGAGCACGCCCGGCGCACCCTCGTGCTCTCCGTGGGCTATTCCTCTCCGGCCTATACCGCGGCGGCTTCGTGGCGCATCCGCGAAGACTGGTTCATACAGCAGGCTCTGACCGAGGAACGCCCCAGCGACGGCATGGCCTCCCTGGGCTCCGCCGATTCCGCGCAAAACTGGTAGCGACACAGCATGTGGACAGCGTTCTGCGATCTGCTGGCCGATATGCCGTTAAGCTATATCGGATGCATTCTGGCGGGCATTCCCGCGGGGTATCTGCTGCGGCGGCGGCCTCTTGCCGTGCGCACGGCCAACGGCACGGCCTCGGGCATCATCTATGCGCTGCTGTTTCTGCTGGGCGTGAGTCTCGGCGCCGATGAGGATCTGTTGTCCCGCATCAGCGAACTGGGCCTGCGCGGCATCTCCATCGGCATCGCCTGCGCCGCGGGCAGTCTGGTGGTCGTCCGTATTTTCAGCGCCACGCTGCTGCGCTCTTCCGGGGGGGAAAACCGACAGTGAAAAACGGACTGCTTATTCTGGCCTGTTTCGCCGCCGGCATCCTTGTGGGCAAACTGGGATGGATTCCCCGCGCCCTGGGCGACGGCGCGCTGGATCTTTCCCTGTATATTCTGCTGTTCGTGGCGGGTATGGGCATGGGCTTCGATACCCGCAACTTCCGTATCGTGCGGGATCTCGGCTGGCGGGTGGCCTTGCTGCCCATGAGCGTCATCCTCGGCTCGGCCCTGGGTTCCCTGGTCATATGGGGACTGCTGCCGTTTTTGGGACATGCCATGCCGCTGCGCGATGTTCTGGGGGTAGCGGCCGGGTTCGGATATTACAGTCTGTCCAGCGTCATGATTGCGGGAATGGGGCAACCCGCCCTGGGCTCTGTGGCGTTGATCGCCAACATCAGTCATGAGTTGATCACCATGCTTCTGGCGCCCCTGCTGGTCCGGCTGGCCGGAGGATTCGCCCCCGTGGCCACGGCCGGAGCCGCCGCCATGGACACCTGCCTGCCGGTTATCGCCCTCTACGGCGGCGAACGGTACGCCATCATGGGCGTTTTTTCCGGTATGGTGCTGACCATGCTGGTTCCGGTGCTGATAACCGGAATTTTTGCCTGGTTCTGACGGCGCGGCACGGGGGCATACAAGGGGTGCGGAGCGAAAGCCGGGGCTCAGGGGCCGAAACGCCGCGGGAACCGCCGAAAACGGCTCCAAGGCTTGACACGCCCCCGGCCATGACCGATAGATGGGCATTCCCATGTAACTTTTTTGCCACAGGAGTGTACCATGTTTCGCAAGCTGCTTTTGGCGTCGCTGGCCGTGGCCCTTATGGCCGGTTCCGCCCTGGCCGACGGGAAAAAATACATCGTCGCCTCCGACGCTACCTGGCCGCCCATGGAACTGCTTGACAACCAGAAAAATGTCATCGGCTATTCCACGGACTATATCAATGCCGTCGCCAAAGAGGCCGGTATCGACATCGAAGTGCGCAACGTGGCCTGGGACGGCATTCTCACGGGCGTGGGCAGCGATCGCTATCAGATCATCGCCTCTTCCGTGACCATCACGCCGGAACGCCGGAAGCGGCTGGATTTCAGCGATCCGTACTGCGAAATACATCAGGCCGTCACCCTGCCCAAGGGCCAGTCCATCAAAAGCCTGCAGGATCTGAAAGGCAAGAAAGTGGGCGGGCAAATCAGCACCACCGGCATTTTCGTGCTGCGCAACAGCAAAGTCGACGCGGACATCCGCGAATACGACGACGTGGGTCTGGCGCTGCGCGATCTCGCCAGCGGACGCCTTGACGCCGTCATCTGCGACGAACCCGTGGCCCGCTACTATGCCAACAAACGCAAGGAATTTGAAAACAAGCTCCAAATCGCGCTGGTGACGGACGACGTGGAATACTACGGCTTCGTCGTGAAAAAGGGCAATACGGCACTGCGCGAAACCCTGAACAAGGGCATCAAGGCCGTCAAGGAAAAAGGCATCGAAAAGCAACTGATGGAAAAGTGGATGGGCAAATAGCCCCCCTCTGACGATCATTTCGCGATACAGCTCCGCCCTGTTTCCCGACATGCGAGGCGCCGGGAAACAGGGCAGAACCTCAACTCCAGGGGCCTGCTCCATGCCCGAAGACAAACCAGGCACTCCGGCAACCGGCACAGGCGCCGGCAACATTCATATCATGGTCGCCGACGGCGCGTCGATTCCCGATCCCCGCGAGTGGCGACTGATAAACGCATGGTCCATCTCTCTCACCCTGGCTGTCTGTGCGCTGGTCACCCTGTGCGTCGTGTGGCCGCAACCCTACAAGGAAATCCTCATCTATCTGTCGGACGGCCTGCTGGTGACGTTTCAGGTAACGTTGCTGTCCATTATGTGCGCGTTGCCTCTGGGGCTGCTCACCGGGCTGGGACGCATCTCCCGCAACCGGTTGCTCAATCTCGTGGCCTCCACCTATGTGGAAATCATCCGCGGCATTCCCCTCCTGGTGCAGATTTTTTATATTTACTACGGACTGGCCAAATTCGTGCAGGTGGACAGCATGACCTCGGCGGTCATCGCCATCAGCGTCTGCTACGGCGCCTATATGGGCGAGGTGTTCCGCGCGGGCATCCAGGCCATCTCCAAGGGACAGGCCGAGGCCGCCCGCTCGTTGGGCTTCACCCGTTTTCAGACCATGCGCCATGTCATTCTTCCCCAGGCCCTGCGCACCATTCTTCCCCCCGTAGGCAACGAATGCATCGCCATGCTCAAGGACACCTCCCTCGTATCCGTCACGTCGCTGAACGACATCATGCGGCTGGGACGCAGCTACGCCAATGCCAACGGTCTGGAATTCGAACCGTACAGCATCATCGCCATCATTTACCTTATTATCACGCTTCTGCTCTCCAAAGCCGTGAGCCTCATGGAAGCCAGGCTGAACTATTATGACCGAAGAAAATAGCACCGAACCCATCATCAGCATCCGCAACGTCTGGAAGTATTTCGGGGAACTTCCCGCCCTCCAGGACGTCAGTCTGGACGTTTATTCCGGCGAACGCGTGGTCATCATCGGCCCGTCGGGCTCCGGCAAATCCACGCTGCTGCGTTCCATCAACCGGCTGGAGGAGATCGACAAGGGGCTGATCCTGGTGGAAGGCCAGGACATCAACTCACGGGAAAACGATATCAACAAAATTCGCCAGAATCTGGGCATGGTCTTCCAGCAGTTCAATCTGTTTCCGCACAAGACCGTGCTTCAGAATCTGACCATGGCCCCCATCAAGTTGCGGGGACTGTCCCGCAACGAGGCTGAAGAGCGCGCGCTGGGGCTGCTGAAAAAGGTGGGCATCAGCGACAAGGCCAACGTCTACCCGGCCATGCTTTCCGGCGGGCAGCAACAGCGCGTGGCCATCGCCCGCGCCCTGGCCATGCAACCGGACATCATGCTGTTCGACGAGCCCACGTCCGCTCTGGACCCGGAGATGGTCGGCGAAGTGCTGGATGTCATGGTGACGTTGGCCGAAGAAGGCATGACCATGGTATGCGTGACCCACGAAATGGGCTTTGCCCGCATGGTGGCGGACAGGGTGATCTTCATGGACAAAGGGCAAATCGTGGAATCGGGCAAGCCGGATTCGCTGTTCAACAGTCCGCAGCACCAACGTTTGAAACAGTTCCTGAACCAGATTCTGTAACCGTGACCACCGTCGCCGTCGCCGTGAGCGGGGGGGCCGACAGCCTCTACGCCCTCTGCGCGCTCAAGGAACAGGGGCATGACGTTCTGGCTCTGCACGGACGCTTTCTGCCTCCCGCGGACGATCACCCCGATCCGACGCCCGATCTGCGCCGGGTCTGTGCCGGACTGGGTATTCCTCTCCATGTTCCGGATATGACCGAAGCTTTCGATGAGGCTGTAATCCGGCCCTTTGTGGAGGACTACACGGCCGGGCATACCCCCAACCCCTGCGCCCGCTGCAACGCACGCATCAAATTCGGCGCGCTACTGGACGCGGCGACCATGCTGGGAGCCCGGCGCCTGGCCACCGGCCACTACGCCGGGCTGACGCGCCATCCTGTCTACGGCCTCTCGCTGCGCCGGGGGGCGGATGCCGCCAAGGATCAAAGCTACTTCCTTGCGCTGGTACCGGGTGAACGTCTGAAGCGGGCGTTGTTTCCCCTGGCCGACGTTACCAAAAAAGCCGCCGTGGCCGCCCTTGAGAAACGGGGACTGGCGGTCCCCCTGCCCACGGAAAGCCAGGAAATCTGCTTTGTCCCCAACGACGACTAC
>CASQEL010000035.1 GCA_949427775.1 uncultured Desulfovibrionaceae bacterium | reverse complement strand
CCCCCGCGTGGACGAAAACCACGCCCCGCGCCCTGGTGCTGCTGGGCAGCACGGGCTCCATCGGCGTCAACGCCCTGCGTGTGGTGGAGTCCGCCCCGCATCTGTTCACCGTGACGGCTCTGGCCGGGGCGCGTAATGTGCGGCGTCTGGCCGAACAGGCCGATCGCCGGCGGCCCGCATGGCTGGGCGTGCTGGACGGTCCGGCCGCCGACGCGCTGCGCGCGCTGCTGCCCCGCGGCTACAACCCCACCATCGTCACCGGTCCCGACGGCTACGCCCATCTGGCGGCGTTGCCCGAAGCCTCCACCGTGCTCTCGGCCCAGGTGGGCGCGGCGGGGCTGCGGGGCACCGTGGCCGCCGCGCTGGCGGGCAAGGTGGTGTGTCTGGCCAACAAGGAATCCCTCGTGCTGGCGGGCGGCGTGATCCGCGACATCTGCGCCCGTACCGGGGCCGTCATTCTGCCCGTGGACTCGGAACACAACGCCGTTTTCCAGGCTCTGGCCGGACGCGAGGGCGACCACGTGCGGCGCATCATCCTCACAGCCTCGGGCGGTCCCTTCCGGGGACGCACCCGCGCGGAACTGGCTTCCGTCACTCGTGAGCAGGCCCTCAAGCATCCCAACTGGAGCATGGGAGCGAAAATCACCATCGACTCCGCCACCCTGATGAACAAGGGGCTGGAAGTCATGGAGGCCTTCCACCTTTACGGCGCGCCCCTGGAAACCATTGAGGTGGTGGTCCATCCGCAATCCGTGGTGCACTCGCTGGTGGAGTTCATGGACGGTTCGCTTATGGCCCAGATGGGGTCCCCGGACATGCGCATGGCCATCGCCCACTGCCTGGGCTGGCCCCATTGCCTGTCCACCGGGGTCGAACCGCTGGATCTGGTGAAAGCCGGAACCTTGACCTTCCTGCCGCCGGATTTACATTCCTTTCCGTGCCTCGATCTGGCGCGGCGCGCCCTGCGGGAGCGCGGAGGGCAGTCGGTGGTGCTCAACGCCGCCAACGAAGCCGCCGTGGAGATGTTCCTCGAAGGACGCATCCGGTTCATGGACATTCCCGCCCTGCTGGAACGGGCCATGGACGAGCACGCCGCCGCCGATCCGGGCCACGATCCGCTGTGCCCGCCGCCGGCGGGAACCCGTATGGCTCAGGTGGCTCCCCTGCTGGAGTCCATTGAAGCCCTGGACAAAAAAACCCGCCGGCAGGTGCGCGCCTGGGCCGGCATACAGGACCACCTCTCGTGATCATAACCATTGTTTCCGTCATCCTCGTTCTGGGCGGCCTGATATTCTTTCACGAACTGGGGCACTTCCTGGTGGCCCGATGGCTGGGCATGGGCGTTTCCACCTTTTCCCTGGGGTTCGGCCCCAAAATCTGGGGACGCACTCGCGGCAAAACCGAATACCGGCTCTCCGCCGTGCCCCTGGGCGGCTACGTGGCCCTGGTGGGCGAAGAGGAGGATGCCGAACTCCCCGAAGGTTTCACCAAAGAGGAGAGCTTTTCGCACCGGCCGCCCTGGCAGCGCCTGCTGGTGGTGGCGGCCGGACCGCTGGCCAACATCCTGCTGGCCTGGCTGCTCTGCTGGGGGCTGGCCTACGTCAAGGGCGAAGCCGACATCCTGCCCGACATCGGCGGCATAGAAGCCGACAGCCCGGCCGCCGCCGCGGGTCTGCGGGCGGGGGACACGGTGCTGTCGATCAACGGCGCGCCCGTGCCGGACTGGAACGTCCTTTCGGAGCGGATCACCGGCAGTCAGGGCACGCCCCTGACCATGGTGGTGACGCGGGACGGCGTCGAACGCGCCGTGACCGTCAAGCCCAGGAGCGTGATGCGCAAGACCATCTTCGGGGAAGAAAAACCCCTCTGGCAAGTGGGCATTCGCGCTTCCGGACAGATGCGCTACCGCGATCTGGGCTTTTTCTCCGCCGCCGTGGCGGGCGCGCAACGCACCTGGGACATGGGTTCCCTTATCTGGCAGGGCATGGTGAAACTGGTGCAGCGCGTGGTGCCTCTGGATCAGGTGGGCGGTCCCATCATGATCGCACAGATGGTCGGCCAACAGGCCCAGGAGGGACTCTCCAACGTGCTGGCCCTCACAGCGTTGATCAGCATCAATCTGGCCATCCTGAACCTCCTGCCCATTCCCGTGCTGGACGGCGGGCATATTCTGTTCTTCGCCCTGGAAACCGTCATGCGCCGCCCGCTGAGCCCGCGTATCCGCGCCGTGACCACACAGGCGGGGTTTGTTTTCCTGATCGGACTTATGGTGCTGGCGACCTTCAATGACGTGTGGCGCATCATCAAAAACTTCGGAGGACTCGGGGGATGAGCCTGACCCTGGTGCTCAACGCCGCCGAAGGCGTATTGCAGATCCTGCTGGGGCGGGACGGCGTCCCGCTCTGTACGCAGGCCTGGAACGCGCCTACGCGCGGCACGGAAATTCTGGCTCCGGCCCTGGCGGACATGTGGGCCCGCCTGGGCTGCGAGGCCCGCGACGTGACCCGTATCGCCTGCGTGCGCGGTCCGGGCAGTTTCACCGGCGTGCGCCTGGTTCTGGCCACGGCGGCGGCCCTGCGCCGCTGCACCGGGGCGCTCCTGGCCGGGCTGGACTATATGCAGGCCCTCTCCTGCGCGGCCGACAACGCCGCCCGCCTGCGCCGCGGTTCCGGGGCGAAGCACGACGGGGGCGCTTCGCTCTGGGTGCTGACCCATGCCCGGCGTAACTGCGTGCACTGTCAGACTTTTGTCTCCTCGGGCGCGGAAGCGCCGCCGCATGTGTCCGCGCCGTTGGAGCTGATCAGTCCGGATGAGGCTGTCCGGCGCATCAACGCGGCCCCGGCCCCCGTCGTTGTCGGCAGCGGCCTTGCGCGTCGTCGGGCGCTGTTTGAGGAGCATTGTCCCGCCGCGTTGCTGCTGCCGGACGCGGCGTCCACGCCCTCGCCCGAAGCGTTGTGGCTGCTGGCCCAAAACGCCGTCTACGCCGCCGCGGACATCGAACCGCTGTACGTGCGCCCCTGCGACGCGGTGGAGAACCTTTCCGACATCGCCGCCCGCCGGGGTGAAGCTCCGGAAGCCGCCCACGCGGCCCTGGCTCGCCTGTTGCGCCGGACTCCCGCTCCCGGCGAACCGGCCTGACCCGCCTTCCGCCCCGAGAGAAGCCCAACCGATCCGGCGGGCTCTCGTCTCGCCGGGATTTCCATGCCCGCCGGGGTGTTTTCACGACATTTCCCGGCGGAGTCGCTCCGGGGTCAGCTTTCATGCCGACGCCGTCCGCGAAACGCCGCATGTTTGCGACCGGCAAGGCGCACGGCGCACATCGGGCGAAGCTGTAGCGAACCTGCCGCAAGGCCAATCTTGACCTTGCAACGCCGCGGGACGGAAAAAACGGCTTTGCGGCAGGCGGGGCGCCGGGGGCCGCCCCTAAACATCCCGCGAATGTCTGCCGATAAAAAGAAAGGAATATCGTGAGCGGTGCGCATGTAGTAATGGTATAATATTTGCAACAAAAGCTCGCGGCCCTGTCTCGGGGCAAGATCTTCCACGCGAGGGTAACGTCATGGCAACCTATTCGTCCGGCAGCATATATTTTTCAGGTCTCGGCAGCGGCACAGACTTTGCGGAAGTCGTCGAGAAGCTCAAGAAAGTTGAAGAGATCCCCAAGGCGCAGCTGCAGAACTGGCAGGCCGACTGGCAAAAACGCTACGATGCCTTCGGAGAAATCATTTCCGCCGTCCGGGAAGCGAAAAACACGTTGTCGGGACTGAACAGCCCCACAAAGTTTCTCAAGAAGATCGCCTCCAGCGCGGATGAAAAAGTTCTGAGGGCCACGGCCAACGCCAACGCCGTGGACGGCGAACATACTATTGACATCAAGCAGATGGCCAGCAATTCCATCTGGGCCTTCACCGGTCATTATGACAGCAAGGACACCATCCTCAATACGACCGGCACGACGCAGACGTTTTCCTATTCCTACAAGGGAAAGCGGCGCGACATCAATGTGCCCAAGAACACCACGCTGGAAGGGCTCGCCAACCAGATCAACAACGACCCCCAGAATCCCGGCGTGCGTATGAGCCTCATTCACGACGGCGACGGCTACACCTTCCAGATTCAGGGCAAGGACTCCGGCAAGGACGCCGTGCTCTCGGTCTTCCCCTCGTCGGGCCTCGTCGGCTTCGAGGGCGAAACCGCCACCTGGACCTCCAGCGCCGTCAAAGACCCGTCAGCCCCGTTCGATCCCGATGCGGCCACGCAAAACGAGTATGTGTATACCGTCATCAAAAACGACGGCACCTCGGTGGAAACCAGAGTCATCAAGGGAAACGAATCGCTGAAGGATCTGGCCGATGCCATCAATGCCGCGGCCGGGCAAAACATAGCCTCCGTCAACGGCAAAAAGCTCACGCTGTCCGGTGACGCCATGGGCCTGCAATACAGGACCAAAGGCAAGGATGCGGACGCCGCCTGGAGCGACAATCTCAACGTGTCCGGCATGGCGGCTGTTCCCACCGTCAGCTATGCGGCCGGCGGGACATTCCAGGAAACCGACGCCATCGGCGTCTCCGGCACGGACGTGACCTTCACCCTGGACATGCAGGACGGCTCAACCAAGACTGTTGTCATCGACGGCGGCAGCACCTGGGAAGATCTGAAAAAAAAGGTATATGACGAACACAAGGTCAACCTTTACTATGACAAGGACGATTCGGGCAACATCACCGGCCTGAACGTCAAGGGCGCGAAGCGCGTGGAATCTGACGCGGGCTTTCCCGGGAGCGCGGATACCCCCAATATTTCCTGGGCCTCCTCCGCCACGCCGACCACGACAGCCGCCATGCCGTCCGGTTTTGAACCCACGGATGTGATCATTCCCGCGGGCGACGCCAAGCAGTACACCGTCACTCTGGCCGACGGCACCGCCAAGACCGTCACGGTGGCCGCCAACGGCACCTGGAACGATCTGGCCTCAGCTCTCAAAACCGTGGGCGTCACCGCCACCTTCAAGAAGGACGATGCCACCGGCATCTACAGCATGTCCCTGAGCGGCGCGACGAAGCTTACCGTCAAGAATGAAAGCACCGGCAATCAGGACATTGTCGGGTCCTCTCCTTACACAACCTGGAGCAGCACCAGCGCGTTTTCCAAAGCCGACACCATTGATCCGAAGGCCGTTCCCGCCGTGCTTACCTACACAGTCACCGACAAGGACGGAAATGCGCACAGCGTCACGGTGAACAGCGGCCAGAGTATGAAGGACGTGATCACCGCGCTTCAGGGCGCGGGTGTGAACGCCAAGTGGGTGGACGGCGACGGCAAGGAGATTGTCGACGACGGCAGCGGCGGCTGGACATATGCGGACGGCAGCGGAGCCTACGCCGGCGACGCCTATGTCCAGATGGAAAACGTCAAGCGGGTGGAAGGCCGCAATCTGGACGGCAGAATCACCGAATCTTCCCTGTGGGCCATCCAGGATGCCCAGAACGCGATTTTCATGGTGGACAACTGGCCACGGCCCGTCGAATCCGCGTCCAACACGGTCACCGACGTTATCGACGGTGTGACGCTGACCCTCGTCGAAAAAGGGAAAACGCGGGTCACCGTGGCCGCGGATACCAACTCCGTCAAGGAGAACATTCAGACCGTGCTGGACGCTGTCAACACCGTCCTCTCCAAGGTCCAGGAACTCACCAAGTTTGACGAGAACAAGAGTCAGGCCAGCTACGACAAGGAAGACGACAACTACAGTTCTTCCCAGTGGGACATGGAAAAGGGCTCCGTGCTCACCGGCAACTACGGCGTGCAGTTGCTCAATACCCGCATCAAGACGCTGGTCAGCAGCGCCCCTCCGGGGTTCCAGAACATCCAGGGCTCGAATCTGCTGTCCGGGGACTTCATCGCCACCCTGTCCCAGATGGGCATCAAGACCTGCACGGAAGAAGGCAATCCCAATTACGGACTGCTGATGATCGCTCCGCCCTCCGGCAACGACGAATTGCAGGCATTGGATCAGAAGCGCTTTGACGAAGCCCTGAGCAAGCATCTGGACGACGTCATCAATCTCTTCTCTTCCGACAGCGTAGGGTCCACAACCTCGTCGGATTTCCGCTACGCCAACCACATCAAGGGCACCACCAAGGCGGGCACGTACAACATCTCGTATACGGTGAACGATGCGGGCGACATTACCGAGGTGTTCATCAACGGCGCCAGAGCCAACGGCGACAGCGCCATGGGCGCGGGCTGGTTCACGGCCGGCTCCGATGCGGGGGATGCCGCCGGTTTGTCCATTCAGATCGACAACTTCACGCCGGGCACGCACTCCGGCACCATGTCCATCAAGCAGGGCAAAATCGGGGAAATGGAGGATTTCTTCAGCAGCGAACTCAAGTACAACAAGTACGAGCCGGAGCGCAACGGCGCGCTGATGATTCTTCAGGCCAACTACCAAAGCATCATGGATAACATCCAGACCAAGATCGACCGGGAAACCGAGCGCATCGCCCTGTGGGAAAAGCGGGAAAAGGCCAAGTACGCCCGCCTGGAAACGCTGCTCGGCAATTACAACCAGCAGCAGACCGCGCTGCAGAGCCAACTGACGCAACTCAGTAGCAGCAGCAGCTGACAGGTTTCTCATGCCCGTCGCGCATCCGCGCGGCGGGCCGGATCATATACAAGGCGGCGCCGACCCGCCGAAGGGCCCACGCCCGGAAAACACTCGGCAAGGGGATTCTATGAACAAGGCAGCACAGGCATATTTTCAGACCAAGGTCAGCACGACGGACCAAGGCCGCCTTCTGCTTATGCTGTATGACGGGGCTTTGCAGTTTCTGCAGCAGGCCCGTGAAAAGATGCTGGAAAAAGATTACGCGGCCAAGGGATTGCTCATTTCCAGGGTCATCGACATCGTTAACGAATTGTCGGGCTCCCTGAACATGGAAAAAGGCGGCACCCTGGCCGAGAACCTCAACAATCTGTATTTCCTGTGCACGGCGCGTCTGCTGCAGGCCAACCTCAAAATGGACGTGAAGCAACTTGACAGCGTGGTGGGTATTCTGTCCGGATTGCGCAGCGCTTATGCCGAAATCATCGACAAGCCCGAAGCCAAACAGGCCGTGGCCCAGATCGCGCAGAAAATGCAGCCCGAAGCCAGTATGGTGCAACGCGCCGCGCCCATCACGTCGCCGTTGTCCGCGCCCGCCACAGTCAGTCAGTTCCAGGCCCGGCAGGCCTACGGCGGGTCGCGCAACGCCCCCGCGCCGACGCCGGGAGCGGCGGCATCGGGCCTTGTGGCCGCGCCCGCGCATCTGCCGCCTCCGCCCGCGCCCGCGCCGACGCCCAGCTTTACGGACGTCGCCAAGGAAGCGGGACTGCCCGTGCCGGAGCCCCGGACCGCAACGCCCGCGGCGCCGTCCACGCCGGGAACGCCCGGAGCCGTCGGGGCGACGCCGCCGACCGTGACGCCTACGCCGTCTCCCGCACCGGCGGCTCCCGGCGGATTCGGAAAACGGCTGGCGGCCTACAACAGGTTGTCGCAGAACCGCTGAGCACGCGAGAGCGCGGCCTTACACGGACACCGTCCAAATAAAAACGCCAGGGGGGTCAGACCCCCCTTTTTTGCATTTGCCCGGCGAAAGACCGTATTGACAGCACCGTCGTTCTCTGCAAGACCCATGTATCCGTCTTCGGACGGCGTTGCGCGCCGTTCGTCGCCGCCACATATGATAAAGGAAAAGATCCATGCTCGACATCGACCAGCAAATGGCACGCATCAAACGCGGCGTTGCCGAACTCATCGACGAGGGAGAACTGCGCAAAAAAATCGCCCGCGGCACGCCGTTGCGCATCAAAGTGGGATTTGACCCCACAGCCCCGGATCTGCATCTGGGACATACCGTGGTCATGCACAAGATGCGCCACTTTCAGGAGTTGGGGCATACCGTGGTCTTTCTCATCGGAGACTTCACCGGCCGTATCGGCGACCCTTCCGGCCGTTCCGAAACCCGCCCGCCCCTGACGGAAGAGCAGGTGCTCGCCAATGCCGAAACCTACAAACGCCAGGTGTTCAAAATTCTCGATCCGGAAAAGACCGTGGTCGCATTCAACTCCCGCTGGCTGGGCGCGATGAACGCCACGGATTTCATCAGGCTGGCCTCCAGCTACACCGTGGCCCGGATGATGGAACGGGACGATTTTGAAAAGCGCTTCCGCGAGCAGCGCCCCATTTCCATCCACGAATTTCTCTACCCCTTGTGCCAGGGCTACGACTCCGTCAGCCTGAAAACGGATGTGGAAATGGGCGGCACGGACCAGAAATTCAACCTGCTGGTGGGCCGCACCCTTCAGGCCCACTACGGCCTGGAACCCCAGTGCATTCTGACCATGCCCCTGCTGGAAGGCACCGACGGCGTGCGCAAGATGTCGAAATCCTACGGCAACTATATCGGCATTGCCGAGCCGCCCGCCGCCATGTTCGGCAAGGTCATGTCCGTTTCTGACGATCTGATGTGGCGCTATTACGAGTTGCTCTCCTCCCGCACTCTGGAAGAGATCGCCGATCTGAAGCGGGGCGTGGCCGAAGGCCGCCTGCATCCCAAGACCGTCAAGGAAGATTTGGCTTTTGAAATGGTCGCCCGGTATCACAGCGAATCCCATGCCCGGGAGGCCCGCCGGGGATTCAACGCCGTCTTCGCGGGCGGGGGTGTGCCCGACGACGCCCCGGTCCATGCCTGCGACCACGGCGACGACAGCACGCCCCCGGCGTTCCTGGAGGCGGCCGGACTGGTCAAATCGCGCGGGGAGGCCAAACGGTTGATTAAAGAAGGCGCTCTGAGCATCGACGACGCACGTTGCGACGATCCGTCGACGCCCCTGGCCCCCGGTGAATATGTCATCAAACTCGGCAAGAAGCGTTTTCTGCGCCTGACGGTGCGCTGACGCGGGAACGACGCGCCCGCCCGTCGGCGCATACGGGGGCTCCGCGCCCCCGCGCCCCGCGGTATTGCGGGGCGGCGTCCGGCGTGTTCCGGCAGCGTTCCGGTACGGAGAAATCATGAGAAAGCTTTATGTCGCCATGGTCGGGCTGCCCGCGCGGGGCAAATCCACATTGGCCCGACGCATCCGTGAAGGACTGACCGACGAGGGCATCCGCGCCGCCATTTTCAACAACGGCGATCTGCGTCGTTCCATGATGGGCCAGGAATCCACGGCCCCGGAATTTTACCGGCCGGACAACGCCTTCGGCAAGCAGGCGCGGGACATCATCGCCCGGCGCAACATGGACCTGGCCCGGCAGTTTCTGGCGGAAGGCGGGGAAGTCGCCATTCTGGACGCCACCAACGCCAGCCGGGCGCGACGGCAGCTTATCGAGTCCACGTTGACGGACCATCCCGTGCTGTTCATCGAATGCGTCAACGAAGATCCTCTGCTGCTCGACGCCTGCATCCGCCGCAAAACCGGCCTGCCGGAATACAAGGACTGCACCGAGGCCGAAGCCCTGGAAAGCTTTCGTACCCGCATCAGCTATTATGAACTCCTGTATACGCCGGTAGGCGAGGAACGCTACTGGATGTGCGTGGACGCCACGGCCAATCGCATTCTGGCCGAAAGTCCCTGCGACGGTTCCCCCTACTATCCGCCTATTCGCGACATTGTGGTTTCCACCTGGGTGCGTTGTCTGTATCTGGCCCGGCATGGTCAGACCGAGTACAATGTGGAAGGTCGTATCGGCGGCGATCCGCCGCTTACGCCCAAAGGCCGGGCCCAGGCCGAAGCCCTGGCCGCCCATTTGCGCGGCGTGAACATCCCCTATGTGTTCACCTCCACCCGCCGCCGCTCCCACCAGACGGCCGCCCCGGCGCTGGCGGAGCGGCCGGACACCATCTATATGGATTTCAAGGAATTCGACGAAATATGGGCCGGGGACTGCGAAGGCATGCTCTACGAGGATATCCGCGTCCGGATGCCCGAAGTCACGCGGGGACGCAACGCCGACAAATTCGGATACGCCTACCCCAACGGCGAAAGCTACGCCATGCTCAAGGAACGCGTGCGGCGCGGACTGCGCCGGGCCCTGTTCCTGGCCGGAGACTCTCCCCTGATGATCATCGGGCACCAGGCCATCAACCGAATCCTGTTGTCCCTGTTTCTTCTGCAACGTTCCGAAGACGTGCCGTTTATTTACATCCCCCAGAACCAGTACTACCACATTTCCACCACACCGCGGCGCAAGCTGTTCGAGCTGGTGCGTTTCGCCTGATCCGGGCGACGCCGGATGCGTCGGCAGCGTCCGCCGCGGTTCCGCGGTCATAACACGGCGGGTTCAAGGCCGCCTGCCCGGCGGTATTTTTCCGGCCGGAACGGCGGCCTTCCGGAGCGCTTCCGCCCCGCCCGGCAGCATGCCGATCCACGCCTGGGCCGCCGGAGAGAGAGCGGCCCCGCGCCGCCAGATCATGGCCGCGCGCCAGCGCAGCTCTTCCTCATCCAGCAGCGCCGTCCGGATGCGCGGCAAGGCCCGCCCTTCCAGTTCCAGACGAGGCAACACCGCCACGCCCAACCCGGTGGCGACCAGCGTGATGATGAAATCCACCTGCCCGCTGCGCAGGCACTCCCGCAACACCAACCCCCGGTGACGGCACAGATTGCCGATGCGCTCGTTGAGCAGAAAACCCCGCTCGAACCAGATGAACGGACTTCCGGCCAACTCGTCCAGTTTCAGACTGCTACGCTCGCCCAAAGGAAAATCAGGAGGCATCAAGGCCATGAGCGGCTCATCCCGAATCTCCAGCCACGCGAAGGTATCCGGCACCGGCAGCAATGTTACGGCCAACTCCAGTTCGCCCGAAAGCACCAGTTCCTCCAGGGATGCGCAGCCCGCCTCCTGCAACTGGACGGAAATGCCCGGATACCGCTGACGGAAGGCCATGAGCGGATCGGCGAACAGGGTTCCGCTGCCCACCGGGGGCAAGCCCATGCGCAATACCCCCTTCTCCAGCCCGTGCAGAGCGGCCACCTCCGCCTCCAATGCCTCGAACTCCGCCAAAATGC
>CASQEL010000034.1 GCA_949427775.1 uncultured Desulfovibrionaceae bacterium | reverse complement strand
AACGCCGTCCGCGAAAAGCCGAATTTCTTCGGCCTGCAAGGCGCACGGCAAGCATTGGCCGAAGCAGCAGTGAACATACCGCAAGGTCCATGTCGACCTTGCAACGCCTCGGGACGGAAAAAGGCGGCTTTGCAGCAGGCGGAGTACTGAGGGCTGATCCTAAAAAAAGATCGGACATATTTTTGGCAACTACGCGAACAATGCCGGAGTCGCATACATGTCCAGACATTTGCAGGAAAGCAGTTTTCTTGATTTGCTATGCAGGATTACAGATACTTTCCGTCATGATCTCCCTCTCCGTTCCCAGATACCCTCTCTTCTGAGCATAGTGCGCTCCCAAATGCCGGTCATCGGCCTGGGAGTGATCCGCCTGGAAGGTCGACGCATCCTTGAGGCCATCTGCCGCAGCGAAGATCCGCGCCTCCCGGCGGAGATGCTGCAAAATGCCTCCGTCGCCGCCTGCGAAACCGGACTCCGGCCTCTGCTCGACGGGAGCGCTTCCGCCCCATCGGAGTTTGCGCTGCCGTTAGCGGACAGCGCTACGGCAATCTCCGCCCTGGGGGTGCCCATGCGGTTCCATGCCGCACTGTCCGGGATAGCGCTTTTCTTCCGCGCTCCGGCGGCCCCCTGGTCTTCGGAGGAACAACAGCGCATGCGGACGCTGACCGCGCTTCTGAGCACTCTTGCGGCGGGAAAGCTGACCTGCGAGGCCCACAAATTCCACAACGACATTCTCAATGCCGCCATGGATCAGGCCAAGATATGCCTGTACATCAGCGATCCGCAGACAGATAAAATCCTGTATATGAACAGGTACATGAAGGAACTCTTCCGCCTGGACGCCCCTGAAGGGGCCATTTGCTGGCAAGTGCTGCAGGCCGGGAAGACGGGCCGGTGCGAATCCTGCCCCGTCGACTATCTGCTGAAGCATTCCGATATCCGCTCCCAGTACCGCTGGGAAGGCCGCAACACCTTGACAGGCAGGATTTTTGAAAACTGCAACAGTTTGATACCCTGGACAAACGGATCGCTTGTACACCTGCAGCAGTCCGTCGACGTGACGGAATCCCGCCGCCTGTCCGAGGAGGCGCGCATCGACGAATTGACCGGCCTGTACAATCGCAGAGCGGGCCAACTCGCCCTCATGGCATCGCTGGAAAGCGCCAGAACGGGCGACATGCCGCTGATCGTCTGCCTGTTCGACGCCAATTTTCTCAAGCAAATCAATGATACCTTCGGCCATGCGGAAGGAGATCGTCTCCTTGCCCTGATTGCCGGCAGCGTCAAAAAAAGCCTGCGGGAGCCCGACTTCTGTTTCCGTCTCGGGGGCGACGAATTCGTCGCCGTATTCCATCGCAGCGACAGATACGCGGTAGTCGTGCACATGAAGCAGGTGCTTCAGGAGCTGCGCGAACAAAAAGAACGCCTTGAAATCCCGTATCGCATGGAGTTCTGCTTCGGGTGCTTTGAAGTGCAGCCGGGTCGGGAAGTCACCGTTTCGGAAGCGCTCGCCAAGGCTGACGAGGATATGTACGAGCACAAGAAACAGTTCCATATCCGGGAGGCCCAACGCAGGGTCACCACGCGCGAGACGTCGGGAGAAGGCAGGCGGGAATTTGTCTATGATGCGTCCCGCCTGTACGATGCCCTGGCCAAGAGCACCGACGCATATATGTATGTCGCCGATGTCCGCACCGGAACATTCCGTTATTCCAGGGCCATGGTCGAGGAATTCGATCTGCCCGGAGAAATTGTGGAGAACGCCGCGGCTGTCTGGGGAGAAAAAGTCCACCCCGACGACAAGGCCGCGTTCATGGAAGCCAACCAGATCATCGCCGACGGCCGTTCCGACGCCCATTACGTGGAATACCGCGCTCAAAACCGTAACGGAGAATGGGTCTGGGTCCGTTGCCGCGGCCATCTCGAACGGGACGATCAGGGCGAACCCTGCCTTTTCGCCGGGTTCATCACCAATCTCAGCCGGAAAAACACCATCGACTATCCCACGGGGCTCTACAACAGAACAAAGTTCGTCGAGGACACTGAAACCCGGCTGCGCCGCCATCCCGGCTGTCCGATGCAGATTCTTCTTCTGGATCTGGACGGATTCCGGCTGATCAACGACATGTACACCAGGCTTGTCGGAGATGAGGTGCTGCGCGTCATCGCCCGGCGGATTCAGGGCATGCTGCCGCAAAACGCGAGCGTCTACCGCCTGGGCGGCGATGAATTCGGCATTCTCGTCGAAGGAAACGAGGACGCCGCCCGCGCCGTATATTGCGTTCTCGCGGAAAATTTCCGCCACCAGCAGGAATACAACGGCAAAAAATACTTCTGCCCCATCTCGGCGGGCAGCGCCGGCTATCCGCAGGACGGCGCCGACTTCCCCACGCTGCTGCGATATGCCGACTACGCCTTGAACCGTTCCAAGCGTGACGGCAAAAACCGCATGACCGTGTTCACCCGCGCGCTCCTCCAGGAACAGGAGCGTTCCATGGCGTTGCTTGACCTGCTCCGCCGCAGCGTCGAACAAAATTTCGCGGGATTTCGCATCGTCTACCAGCCGTGGTTTCGCGCGGACAGCCGCGACATCGCCGGCGCGGAAGCCCTGGCCCGCTGGACCTGCGAGGAATACGGCGACATTGCTCCCGAGGAATTCATTCCTCTGCTGGAGCAAAGCGGTCTGATCCTGCCCTTCGGCTCCTGGGCATTCCGTCAGGCCGCCCTGCGCTGTCGGGAATGGGCGCAGGCCCGGCCGGATTTCGTCATGAGCGTCAATATTTCTCCCCGGCAAATCGCCTCGGACAACCTGCTCGTTTTCATGAGCAACATCCTGCGCAAACTGAAACTGTCTCCCGCAAACATCATGCTGGAGTTTTCCGAATCCTGCATGTCCCAGGGACACCTGCCGGACAAAGACGTTTTTACCGCTCTCCATGAGCTCGGGGTCCGCATCGCCCTGGAAAACTTCAGCGGAGCCTCCGCCTCTCCCGACATACTCCGCGCTCCCTGGATTCACGTCGTCAAGCTCGGTCCGACCTTCGTAAGCGATGTCCTGGCTGATACTTTCAATGCGACGTTCATCCGCTGCATGACCGAACTCTGCCATGCGACAGATACGGAGATCTGTCTCTACGGCGTGGAGCGGGAGGAAGAACGACAAAAGCTTCTTCCCATGCGTCCGGACTATTTCCAGGGGTTTCTCTTCGGTCATCCCATGGACGGCGACGCCTTCGCCCGGCAGTTCCTGAAGCGCCCGGCGTGACCTTGCCCGTCGCGCATCGAAAAGCCCCGCAACACCGCCATGCGGTCAGGTTCGCGAAAAACATTTTCCTTGTCACCCGGCTGAAACGAAACGCCGTTTACACGGTATTGGCGCGTCGCCCGGTCAGTCGCAAGGAGACGTCACTTCCGGCCATATCATCAAAATCACCGGCAAGGGCAAAGCGCTGTGTCCGCGTCGGATCGGGCGCCCGTTGCTCAGGACCGGCAATGGCCCGACGTGATCGAACAGGCAGGAAACGCCGGACAGACGCGGGCCGCCTTGCTGTAGGTACAATGCATGATGATTTTCCTGCTTCCACAATGTATGACTCTGGTCGGGAGACATACCCGTCAGGACAGTTTTTGCAACGCCGCCACCAGTTCTCGTGTTTTGAGTCGTCTGTGGTGCTCCGCGTCCCAGCTGCTCTGTTCCAGTACGCTTTCCTGTCAGGCAGCCAGGCGCGAATCACCGGACAGCGCCAGGTAACCCAAGACATTTCGCAAGAAATGATAAGAACAGTTGTGGAATCCATGCTCTCTTCCAGCCCCAAAGCGTGTGTTCGGACCGTACTCCAATAGTTGTCGAATCTGGAGCAACGCATCGGGGGCGGAGACAAGAAAGAGCATCACATCCGCGCAAAAGGCTCGTCTGAACTGGGCAAAATCCTGCACATACCAGTCCGGCGCGGGCCGGTACTGGTTATAAAGGTGATAGCCGTAACGGAACAGGGACGCCCCCAGCAGTTCCTGAAAGCGTGGATTTTTGCGCCCGAAGTTCACCAGCTTCACCTGATCCCTGACGCCCAGGCGGCGCGCGGCGAAGGCGAGATCATGCATGTCAATGGATTTTGGCATGTAATCGGTTGATATATTTTGAGGAAAAATATTTTTACAAAAAAAATACCCCGGCAATTGCCCCAAGAGGAAAAATATTTTTACAAAAAAAATACCCCGGCAATTGCCCCAAAAGGAAGAGGATATTACCGGGTGTTACTAGTACACAGAAACATCTAAAGTTTCTGTGTACTAGCCGCCATGCGAGAGCATGGCGCGGCGGCGTAGTCGCCGTGAATGAGCCGAAAACCGTGTTTTTCGGCGAATGATCTTGACGCAAAATACGAAGTATTTTGTGTTATGCTGTACTGGATTGCCTTGGACAAGAATTGTGGGGGGATAGGGCAGGCAGAGGGAGAATGATGCCAATATTGAGTTAGTCAGCGAAACAGACTATAAGCTCTTTTGCACGGCTGCCCTCTGGCCTATGCGTCGGCACGGCGCAAACGGAAAAAGGAGGGTGCCGCCATGCGGAGACCTGTTTTAGTCCTGCTTGTCGTTGTGGCCCTTGTCCTCTTGTCGGCGTCTAACGCCAGATAAGAGTTGACCTCGGCCCACTCACGATGGGCCGAGGTCGTAAAACATTGTCCGAATACAGGTAGTCGTGCACGGGGGCGCGCATCGCGCCGTGCCAGCCTCGGTTTCTGTTACCTGCAGGAACCGAGGTTCCCTTTTATGATAGCCATTCCCGCCACATTTGACAAGCATATTCATACTGAAAAAATGGAGTATTTTTACTGGGTTCTGAAGGAGTGCGAATGACACTTCAATCGAGGTGACCATGAATATCTCCTAACAAAGCTAATTTTTTGGACAAACAGGTAATGCTTGTTCGCTTCCCGCACCACGGGCGATTCCTCAAGCAGAGTACGCAACTCCGGGGCATCAGTTTTCCCGGCGCCGTAAATGCAGCTCTGTATCCATGTGTCGGCCGCCTCCTCAGTACGCTCCAGGCGAAGAAGCCACACCGTCTTTATGGGCAGGAAATCGGTGCCTGTATATCCCAGATATCCATCCGGCTCAGCCGCCAGTCGATCCAGAAATTCCGCCGCCCGCGCAGGAGCAAGATTCGGATCCCGCAAAAATTCCAGATAGCGATTCCAGGTAGATTGAAAAGCCCTGTCCATGCTCAGAAGTTCGTCAATCATCTCTCATAGCTCCGCAAAACTTTCGCGCCCGATGGCAAGCCGGACATGAAACCGTCCCTCTCATGGATGCCGCCGCTCCGGCCCGGCCTTTCCTTTTCACCATGCAGCCCCTGAAAAGTGATATGCATACTGATGTGGATGGCGTCCGCCTCGTCCCTGGTCGTCCTGACGGTGAGAGAAGATACCCGCAATCCGGCGGCAAATTCCTCCGGAGACAGCGGAGGCAAGTCCGAGTCCTCCCGCCAGACTCGGTAGGCCGCCTCCAGACTTTGGGCCGCCCGGCGCTGCCATGCGGCCTCGCCCGCCCGCTCGAGCGTGTCCAGACGCGTGGCCAGAGCCTCCAGATGCCGCTGCACGAGTTTCTCGTGAGGACAGGGCGCGCCGGGTTTGCGCCGCCCCCGCACCACCTCAAGAGCCTTTTCCATGAGCTCCGCCCGCTCCTCCGGTTCCACCAGGGGATCTTTCCACAGTTCCTCCAGCAGCTTCAGCCGCTCCTGAAGGGGATGGCGGGGAGACTCGGCGTCCCTGCTCTTGTTTATATAGGCGGCATACTCCTCCGGCGTCATCTCCCGCGAGCGGTTCCACAGGCGCCGTCCCCCCTCGAGCATCTTGTCAGTGAGCCGGTCCAGGCCGCGAATCATCTCCGCCAGATCGGGAGAGATGTCGACTTGCAACTTTTTGGCAACCATTTCCACAGTTTGGGCTACATGGAGCAGCTTGCGCAAGCCCTCGTAGACCAAGGCCGCACATCCAAATAAAAGTCGATCTTTTTTCCCCACAGCATCTCCGTGATGCCGTTCTTTACGGTGGTATAGCCGAAAAACCACTTCTGTTGTTTTTCCGGCAAAAAATCGATGTCTTCTTCCAGGTTCAGACTTTTTCGGCCCATCAGACCGTAAGGCGTCGAAAAACGCCATTTTTTGCCATCCATGCTCTCTACCGTTCCTTGTTGCCGGTCCGCCCATGCGGGATGCTTCATCCATCCGCCCCACGGGTCGGCCGGTGATGACGCGAAATGCCTTCAGTATGGAGGAAGAGGAAAGGGAGGGGGACCTGTGGCCCCCCTCCCCTTTGCCGTCGGAGAAGAACAGGAGGAGACTCCCCAACCACGGAGATTGTGCGATTTACCCCTGCTTCATCTCGCGAATCAACTCCGTAAGCTCCTGAGCCTGTGCTGCCAGATCGGCAATGGCCTTGGTCGCTTCTCCCATGGCATCGGCGATCTGTCTGCTCATCTCGTTGCACTCGATGATGGAGTGATTGATTTCTTCACTGGCGGCGGACTGCTCCTCGCTGGCCGTAGCGATAGCGTTGACCTGATCGGCCGTTGCGTCGGCATTGGCCACGATTTCTTCAAGAGCGTGACCGGATTCCTTGGCGAACTGCGTGGCTTCTCCGATCTGCTCCACGGCCTTGTCCACCGAAACCGTGCTTTTGGCCGTGCTTTCCTGAATGGCTTTGATAGCGTTGCCCACATCACCGGTGGAAGTCATGGTCTTTTCAGCCAGCTTGCGCACCTCGTCGGCCACCACGGCGAAGCCGCGTCCGGCCTCGCCCGCGCGGGCCGCCTCAATGGCCGCATTGAGCGCCAGCAGGTTCGTCTGGTCCGCGATGTCGGAAATCACGCCCATGATTTGGTCGATGGAACGGGCGTGTTCATTGAGCTGGGCCATGTCGTCCTTGAGCGCCAGCGAAACCTGATGCACGGACTCTATGCGCCGCAGGGAGCGTTCCACCACCTGCGCGCCCTCGACGGCCTTGTTCCTGGTATCAGCCGAGGCCTGGGAGGCGGAAGAGGCGTTTCTGGCCACTTCCTGCACTGTGGCGTTCATTTCGTTCATGGCCGTAGCCGCTTCGGAAAGGCGCGCGGCGGCTTCACCGGCGCCCCGGTCCGACTGCCCGATCTGCGCGGACAACTGCGTGGAAGCCGAGGAAACCACGCTGCCCACTTCCTCCAGTCTGCCCGCCACATTCAGCAGGGCCTCGGCCTTGGCCTGGGCCTCGTGACCGGCCGCCTCAGCCTTTTTCATGGCTTCCTCGGCCTTGAGGGTAGCCTCGCGAGCGTTTTTGGACTCAAGCTCGGCCTTTTTGATGTTCATTTCCAGAGCGCCCACCATTTCCACAATGGCGCCGTACACGCCCTGTTTCCTGCCGCCGTCATCCACATTGTAATCGCCTTCCACCACACGGGAGGCGATGACATTCAGTTCTCCGGGGTCCTTGCCCAACTGCCCATTGACATTGCGGGTCAGGAACACGGTGATGAAAATGCCGAGGAGTATCGCCGCACAGCAGAAGCCGATGATCATGCGATTGGCCTGTTCGTTGCTCTCCTGCACCTGACGCACGCCAAGCGCGCTCAGTTCCGTAGCCACGCTGTCCACTTCACGGAACATGACGCCCAGAGCCTGCAAGCGTTCATGCCTGCGGCTCACGAAATTCACATACTCCCGCACGTTGGGGGAAAAGGCGTCCGCCGCCGCCACAACGGCCTCCAAGGCCTTCCTGTTGGCGGGATTGCGCAACTGAGTCAATGCGTCGGCCATGTCGCCCCGCAGGGCGTCCATATCGGCCTGAATGTGGGCAAATACGTCCTGCGGCGAGCTTATGCGGAGGCTCTTGACAGTGGCCCACAGCCTGTTGGAGGCAATACGCAAGCGCATAATCTTCGCCTGATTGTCAATGCGAATCTGATCAACACCCTCGGTAAGCAGCGTTTTTCCGATACGGGCTTCCAGCGTGTCAAAACTCCGCGCCACGTTCTCAAACTCTTTCGTGAGCTGCTCCAACTGCGTGGCGCTTATCTTCATATTCTCTACAGACTTGTGCAAAACCGGTTCGATAGCGTGCAACTGCTCAATGGCCTTTGTCATCTTTGTTTTGTTTTCGGGACTTGATATGCTGGGCAGGCACAGCTCAAACTGCCTGGAGGCTTCTTTCAGTTCCTGCTCGGCGCGCTTGGCGTAGTCGTCTGTCCTGTAGGTGATATAGCGCAGATAGGCGGCCTGCGTTTGCAACAGGGCGGTTTTGCTGTTTTCAATATATGCGGCCTGCCTGGAAAATCTGGCCATGTTTTCCGTCATGTAATACGCGGCGACGCCAAGAGCCAGGGTCATCAGGATTATCAGAGAAAAACCCAAGGTTAATTTTGTCTGCAGTTTCATCGCTCACTCCATACTTCAAGACGCTTTTGTCCTGTTACACCAACACATGTTTTTGTCATCATGACGTTGCATACACCATTTTTTCAAAAGCTGTCACTTCAATCGGCCTGGAGAACAAGTACCCCTGGCCCATGTCGCAGCGGCACTTTTGCAAAAAAGCAAACTGTTCCTCTGTTTCCACCCCCTCACAACAGACTGTAATCCCGAGACGTTTTGCCATGTGTACCAATTCCTCAATCACGATATGCCCTCTGTCGTTTTTGGCACGGGCCGCACGAAGGAATTTGCAATCCAGTTTTACAACATCAATATCCAGGGATTCAAGACAGTTCAAAGAAGAATAACCGCTTCCGAAATCATCCAGGGAACAGGCATAACCGGCCAGATGGATTTTGCTGATTGCCTCCGGAATCGCGTTCGGGTAGTCCAAAGCCGCCGATTCCGTCAATTCAAGTTCCAAAAGCTCCGGCGGGATGCGATAATTTTTCTGCACCTCTACAAAAGGAAGAAGAAAATCCTTATTCGTCAAATGAACGCGGGATATATTGACGGATATCCGAACCGGTTGCAATCCCGCGTCCAGCCATCGGCGCAGGCAGGCGCAAGCCTGCTCAAACATATAGAGATCAAGCCACCGGATAAAGCCGATCCTTTCAAACAGAGGTATGAACTCATCCGGCGGAACAAGACCCATATCCGCGTCTTTCCAGCGAACCAGCGCCTCGGCGGCGACAATCCTGCCGGTGGAAATGTCCACTTTCGGCTGTAAATATAATTTAAAATCCTGGTGTTCCAGTGCGTAATTCATTTTGCTTTTGATAATAATCTCCTGTTGCAGCCTGACGCGGTCCTCCTCCTCATAAAAACCGTAGGAATACAGGATGTCTCTGTTCATAATTTTCATTTTTTTTCTGGCAATATTCGCCCTGTCTCTGATATGGACAACAGAAATGTCGGTATCTGTAATATGATACACTCCAACTCTGAACATAATCCATTGCTTTTCAGACAGTTCTTCATTAAAATGATTGATTTCATCAACCATAAGATCCAGCTTGCGAAGAATGACTTCATCGTTTGTCGTATGAATCAATACATTAAAATCATCCCCGCCGGAACGGGTCAATATTTCATCATCCTCCAGGTATTTAATCATGGTGTCGTGGACATGTTTTAAAATACGATTTCCTTCGTAATAACCATGGGTATCATTGAATATTTTAAAATTGACAATATTGGCTACAATAAATGTATAGTCGCCTGAATTTGAACAATTGAGCAAATACTCCGCTTCCTGATTGAAACGGGACAGGCTGTAACCACCGGTAACAGGGTCGACCATGAGCAAGGCCGTATTTTTTCGGTAAAGGAAGATCAGGACGCAAATCAACGCGCCAAAGCATATTACCACCAACCCATTGATCCAAAACGCCATATGCAGGAGCTGATCAAGCCCTTCGCTTATCGCGTCATTTGTATCCACCAGCCATATGCACAAATCGGTATTGCCTATGCGCGTCAACCGGGCGGTCTGCGTGAGATGACTGTGAGGAACGCGGAAGCGGATGGTTTTGTTCCGGCCTGTGGCGGCGGCCTGCCTGATATCTTCTACAGTCGTATCGGCGATAGTCTCCACATTCGCCTGTAAAACGTCAAACAGATTGTTTGTGCCGCCGGGCACGTTGAGCTGCGGAGCATGGAAGCGCTTCGTCATGAATACTTCAGTGCCGTCCGACTTGATGATGTTCAAGAAAACATTGTCGCCATAATAGGATTGATTCAAAAAGAAATTTGTCCGCAGCGGGGAAAAGGGAGCCGCAAGAACCCCCGTAATTTCTCCGGCCTCCCTGTTGGAATAGATTGGAATCATAAAAAATGGCATACCGGCATTTTGCGCATTACTTCCGGTGTCTTTGGCATCAATCACCATCTGGCCCTCAAACGCTTTCCTGATCCCGTCCTGCCCGGCAAATGTCCGGGAAATACCATCGGAGCAAATCGCGGAACCATCCGGCGAGATACGTGCAAAATACTCAAATTGGAACAGTTCAGCCTGTTTCTGCAATTTCGCCAGTTCTTCAGCCGATAATGCCTCTTCCTGATTGCAGTCAAGCGCAACCGATTCGAGGATGGCCAGTGTTCTTTGAATTCTTCTGTCAAGCGCAATGCTCAAGCTTCGGGACAGCTCGGAGATATGGTGATTTGTTGTAGCTATTGTGGTTTGATGCGTTTTATACAGTAGAACAATGTTGGCGCCGACCGTAAATACGGCCACAGCAATCAGAACGAAATAGGCTATCTTTGTAAAAATCTTGTGGTAACGATACAATACACGGCTTGATCGTTCTTCTTTGCTTATCATATATAATATACCTCTTTCGCAATCTTTTCAATAAAGTGTACTTTGAGGTAAGGAGGGGCAAAGGGTATATTTGTTGTCCGGCGAAGTTTGACAGGGAGATATTCCCTTTTTTGGAAACATTCGCTTTGTTGAGGCAACGTATTCTATAACACTGTGAAATGAAAGAGCAAAAATTTCAAAAATCATCATCGGGTGAATATTTCTTGACAGGGGCTATTCCCGTACCTGAAAAAAGACAAATTTTCCCAAAAAGTACACTTTGTTAGACGCGATTGGCGTTGCCATCCCGAAGGCTT
>CASQEL010000033.1 GCA_949427775.1 uncultured Desulfovibrionaceae bacterium | reverse complement strand
CGCAAGCCCGCCCCTCTCCAGTCGCAAGGACGGAGAGGGGGTTTGGGTTTGCCACGTTTTCAACGCTGGGCCGTGGCGGGCCATACACAGGACGCTGTTCAGGCGCCGCGTTTTCCAAAAAAAACGCCCATTAACTATAGCAAAGCCGCCGCAGCAGCGTCAAGCCGGCCTCTGTTGATGGGCAGGACACTCGCACGAACGAAGATACTCTATTGAAAACAGTGGCAATGCATACGTCGGCCGCTACGAATTTTTTCGTTATTTCAAACATTTATGCGCTTCATGCGATTGCCCTGCCGTCATGGGATATTTCCTTGCCAAACCCGGAAAACGGGTATAGTTTCTGTGGTCCTTTACTACGCGAGGTATGTATCATGAAAGCGAACATCCATCCCAAAGTGTATCAGGCCAAGATCACCTGCGCCTGCGGCAATGAAGAAGTCGTGCTGTCCAGCAAGGGCGAGCAGATCCATGTGGAAGTCTGCTCCTCCTGTCACCCGTTCTTCACGGGCAAGCAGCGTTTTCTGGACACGGCCGGCCGCATTGATCGCTTCCGCAAGAAGTACGCCAAGTTTGACAAGTAGTTGCTTGTCCCGCGCCGTGCATTGTTCCTCCCCGGAGACGGCTCCGGGGAGGCTTTTGTGTTTTCGCCGCGCGGGGAATCTTCATCCCCGGCGCGTGCGAACGGCGGCCTTGTCCGCCCCGGCGCGCACCGTCGCGACGGGCTGTCCCGCGCCTGAGGGGATGCGGCATTTCTTCCCGTCGCCGGTCGTCAACGTCCGCCGGGAACGGCCCGCGCCTTCCGCGGGATACGTTCCAATCTAGCATCCGACGATCGCCCCGCAGGCGGTCCGTCGAAAGGATTCCACTATGTTGCGCCGTTTTTTGTCCGCCCTGCTCCGCCTGTCGGCCGAAGCCTGCCCCCTGGTGGGGGGCCAGGCCGTTATGGAAGGCGTCATGATGCGCAACGGCGATCATTACGCCCTGGCCGTGCGTCAGCCGGACGGTTCCATCGTGGCCGAACGCCTGCCCTGGTTCACCCTGACGCGCCATGCGCTGCTGAAAAAGCCGTTCCTGCGCGGCTTTCCCATTCTGATCGAAACACTGGTCAACGGCATCAAGGCGCTGAACCGCTCGGCGGAACAGGCCGCCGAGGCCCACGAAGAAAAGCTGGAAGGCTGGCACCTGGTCCTGACCCTGTGCATGGCGCTGCTCATGGCCGTGGCCCTGTTTGTGGTGACGCCGCACCTGCTGTCCATCGGCATGCAGTGGCTGGGGCTGGGCGGCGACGTGGAGGGCCTGTCCTTCCACCTGTGGGACGGCTTTTTCAAGTGCTGCATCTTCATCGGATACATTCTGGCCATTTCCCTGGTGCCGGACGTGCGCCGCGTGTTCCAGTATCACGGCGCCGAGCACAAGGTTATCCACGCCTTTGAAAGCGGCGGCGAAGTCACGTCTATCGAGGCCGACCGCATGAGCCGCCTGCACCCTCGCTGCGGAACCACGTTCCTGCTGTTCGTGATCAGCATTTCCATCATCCTGCATGCCGTGCTGGTGCCCCTGTTTCTCCATGTCTGGACGCCCTCCGGCGCGGCGGCCAAGCATGCCGCCACCATTCTGTTCAAGTTGCTGCTGATGGTTCCCATCAGCGCCCTGGCCTACGAACTGATACGCTATGCCGCCCGCATGGGCGACAATCCGGCCGGGCATATTCTGCGCGCGCCGGGACTGCTGCTGCAGATGCTCACCACCTACGAACCCGATCGCACGCAGCTGGACGTGGCCGTGGTCGCCCTGCGCGAGGCGCTGGGCCCGGACGCTCCGGACACCGTTCGCCCGGCGGACTACCGGGTCATGCACTAATTTCAGGGAGTTCCCATGTTTGCCAAGCTTGAAGGCCTGGAACGCAAGTATATGGATTTGGAGCACGAGCTGGCCGAACCGGACGTGTTCAACGATCAGGAACGGTACCGCAAGCTCACCAAGGCGCACGCGGATCTGCGGGACGTGGTGGAGGACTTCCGCCGACACCGTGCCCTGCAACAGGAAATAGAGGAAAACCGCCTGCTGCTGGAGGACGCCGACCCGGAGATGCGGGCCATGGCCCAGGAGGAAATCCGCAACGCCGAGGCCGAGCTGCCGAAAATCGAGCATCACCTCAAGGTATTGCTGTTGCCCAAGGACCCGCTGGACGAAAAAAACACCATCCTGGAAATCCGCGCGGGTACCGGCGGCGAGGAAGCGGCGCTGTTCGCCGCCGATCTGTTCCGCATGTATACCCGCTACGCCGAAATCAAGGGCTGGAAAACCGAAGTCATGAGCGAATCCCCGTCGGATACCGGCGGGTACAAGGAAGTCATCTGCCTGATCAGCGGCGACAAGGTATACAGCCATCTCAAATATGAGGCGGGAACCCACCGCGTGCAACGTGTGCCCGCCACAGAAGCCCAGGGCCGCATCCATACCTCGGCGGCCACCGTGGCCGTGATGCCCGAAGCCGAGGAAGTGGACGTGGACATCCGGCCGGAAGATCTGCGCATCGACGTCTACCGGGCCTCCGGCGCGGGCGGCCAGCATGTGAACAAGACCGAATCGGCCGTGCGCATCACCCACATTCCCACGGGCACGGTGGTGACCTGCCAGGACGAAAAGTCCCAGCACAAAAACAAGGCCCGCGCCATGAAGGTGCTGGCTTCCCGTATTCTGGCGGCCGAGCGTGAACGTCAGAATTCCGAACTCTCGGCCGACCGCAAGGCGCAGGTGGGCTCCGGCGACCGTTCGGAACGCATCCGCACCTACAATTTCCCTCAGGGGCGTTGCACCGATCACCGCGTCAACCTGACGCTCTATTCCCTGGATAAAATCATGGCCGGGGAAATCGAACCGCTGATCGAGGCGCTCAACACCTATGCCCAGACCGAAGCCCTGAAGGCGCAATCGGACATGTAGAGACGCATGAGAAAACAGCGAACCCCGGCATAGCCGGAGGGTCTTCATACAAAAAGCTCTTTCCGACGTTTTTCATCGGAAAGAGCTTTCATATCGTGGCCTCGCGCCGGATATCCGGCGCATCAGGCTGAAGGCAACAACTCCACAGGCTCGGTAAGCAGAAACTCTCCGGCCTCGATCCATGCCTTCAACTCGTCGGCGATTTCCAGCGAGAGCGTATAGCTGGTCAGAGGCACGGTCTGCACTTTTTTCCCCAGCAATTCTATCTCGCCGCTCTTGAGATCCGCAAACGGCACATGCGCCAGCACACGGGGGACGCCGTTGGGGTAATCATGGCCGTAATCCTTGACCGGCATAAGGATGTCGCTGTCGTCCACGCCGGTGAACCAGGCGATTTCCTCGTTTAATACGGGGATGGGAATGCCCACGCCCACAGCCAGCGAACATCCGTAGCCCAGCAGGGAAACGCCGCGCAGATAGCGGGAACGCATCTTCTTGAGATCGCCCTTGAGCATGAGCGTGCCCGCGCCGCTCAGCGGCAGACCGCGCTCCGTGCGCCGCGGGTTGGGCACATGCTGGGTGCCCGCGCCGATCACGTATCCCGTGCCGCCCCCGAGAAAAATGCGCGTGCCCAAACCGATGGTCCGGAACAGCGGATCGTTGAGCAACGGCGAAAGGCGTCCGACGGTGGCGTAGTTGACATTGCGCATATGCGGGCGCAACGGCCCCATATAGGTGTAGATGATGCGACCGGTCAGGTTCACGGCCGCATTGTAGTTCTGATAACAGTTGCGCGGATTCAGCAATTCCGCATACGGCAGATCCGCCAGGGTGATCCGGCGGTCCAGAGTCCGGCGCGGGTAGCAGTCCGTTCCGTAGGCGTCGGCCCGCAGATGCACGGTTTTGCCCGCGGCCAGGTCTTCGATCACATGCCCCCCGCCGTAGGCGAACGCGCCGGGATGCGGCGTATTGCACGGGTCGCCCTCCACAGGTTCCGTCGCGCCCAGATAACTGTCCACGGCGGCCAGCCCGGCATACGCGGGCACATTGTTGAGCCAGACGTGCGAGGTGCGGATGGTCGGCGGTTCCGCCTGGCCGATATTGAACAGCAGGCCGGAAGAGCACATGGGAGAGAACGTCCCGGTCGTGACCACGTCCACTTCGCGCGCGGCCTGCTCCCTACCCATGCGCCGCACAGCCTCGGTCATTTCCTCGGCGTTGAGCACCACGGCCTTGCCCGCCCGGATACGTTCGTTGATTTCCGCGATAGTTTTATGCACCTTGGTGTGGGACACGGGTTCGCTCCTTGCGTTCCGCCAACGTATGAAGAATTCTACATGCGCTCCAGCGCCCGACGCGCGGGCTCGAATTCCGGATCGCATTCCAACGCGATATTGAGACAATCCGCCGCCCGCTTCTTGTCGCCGTTCTGGCCGAACACCAGCGCGATATTATAGGCGATGTTGGTCGCCGTGCGCGGCAGATCCGGATTGATGGCCAACGCCTTGAGCATGTATACCTGCGCCTCGCGGAACTCTTTGCCCTCGGCACAGGCCATGCCCATGTTGTAATACAGATTTTCGTCGTCCGGAGCCACCTTGAGCGCCTTCTGATACTCGACGAGCGCTTCCTTCCATTTGCCCTGATTGCGCAGCAGGATGCCCAAACGGTTGAACGTGCCGATGTCTTCCTTGCTCAGGTAGGCGCCCTTGGCCTCCAGGGCGCGACGCAGAAATTTCTCGGCTTCCTGAGGATTTTTTTCCGCGTAGAGGGCGGCGACGCGGGAGGCGACCTCGCCGATGTAGCGCAGCGCCTCCTTGGTGGCCAGGGTCACGGCGTTTTCAAAGAGCTGTCCGGCGGCCTCCTCGTTGCCCAGCGCGAGCTGGATTTCGCCCATATCCACCTTGCGCTCCACATTCAGGGGCGAAAGCTGATCCAGGCGTTCCAGATAGTGCAGGCGTTTGGCGGAATCTCCCATCTGCTCGTGCAGATCGGCCAGCCTGCGCAGCGGTTCCAGAAACATCTCGGCGTTCCGGCTGGCCTCCTCGTAGGCGTCGCGGGCCCGCTCCAGCTTGCCCAACGCCCGGAAGGCATCACCGACGACCAGAAACGCCGCGGCGGAGTCGGCCTTGATTTCCAAAAGCTGTTTGCAGACTTTAAGCGCCTGCTGCGGGTTGCCCTGGGCCACCAGGGTGCGGGCCCGTTCGAGCAACTGCCCCAACTTGCCCTGCGGCTTGATGGTGGAGGCTATCTTTTCAATAAGGCCGTTGATGGAAATGGGCTTGGTGATAAAGTTGTCCGCGCCGATTTCGTGCAGCAGCACCAGCCTCTGGCGCTCCGCCTCGCTGGTCAGCATGACGATACGCAGATCGGGAAACGCGTTCTTGAGCTGCCGCACCGTAAACCCCATATCCGTGCCGCCTATCATGCGTTCCAGAAAGACCAGGGGCATGGTCTTGTGGCCGGAAACCTGGCGTATGATCCGCAACGCCTGATCCGGATCGGACGTAGCCGTCAACACGTCGGCGTTCTGTCCCAGCTGCTTCATCACGGTGGTGCGCAACAGGGTGGTGAACTGAGCGTCGTCCGTGATGCAGATCAGGTGTCCCCTGTTGTTCAGGTAATCGATGATGGACTGTTCATATTGTTTGTTTTTCAAACGGGTGGCGATATCGCTGGGCATTGAAATAATCCTCCGGCCTTCCTCGACTGTTTTTTAATGTTGCATCATGCCGCGCGGTCCGGAACAGCGTCCGACATGTCGCGCCCCACAGCACGGAAAGTGCGCCCGCAGACGCGGCACGCGCTGCCTCGTACGCCCCCTGTCCACACAGACACCCGTTTCCCGCTGTGCCGTCTCTTCCGGCACAGGGCTCTTCCACAGACAAGAGTTTCTTTTCATATGACAGCAGGCGACAGCACAATGATCCGGCGGTCCCGCATTGCCTTCGGGCGGAACGGCTTCGGACCGCTTCCCCGATGCGGCGTCACAGGCCGCCGCGCGCGGCGGAACGTTCAATCCGCCTTTTTCTGCGTCAGATGATAGACGCGCGGCACCATATACATCAACCCCACCTGCTTCACCTCCGGCGCGTACTGGGTGGCCACGATAATGTCTCCCATGTTCCACAGCGAGGACTTTTCGCCTTCCGAAGCCGATGCGGCGCCGAAGCGCCCCGCCACCATGGCCTTGATGCGTTCCGCCTGTCCGCCGTCGGCAGCCGTGTAATCGATCTTGACGAATCCCAGAGGCTGCGGCGCGCCGGGCCCATAGCAGACGGCCATTTCCGTAGCGCCGGGCACAATGGTCCGGACATCGTACACGTCGCAGATGTGCGCGGCGTCTTCCCGCACCGGCGGCACCTTGCCCGCCTTCAGGGCCGCGCGCATGGCGGTTCTGTCCGTGCGGGCCAGATTCTGGCCGAACAACACGGCATCCGGGCTCGAAACCTTCTTGCCCGCCATGGCCCGCAGATCCTTCATGGCCTGCGCGTCGCCCTCCATGGAGGCCCCGTACAACAGCAGCACGGCGCGCGTGGCGTTGCGCTTCACGCCCCGGCCGTCGCGGTACATCCGTCCCAATCGGGCCTGGGCGTCCACCTGCTGCTGCGCCGCCGCGCGGCTGTACCAGGCGGCGGCCTCGCGCTCGTTTTTGCGCACGCCCACGCCGCTCTCGTACAATACGCCCAGATTGTACTGAGCTTCCGCCAGTCCCTTGTCCGCCGCCTGACGGAACCAATGGGCGGCCAGCGCCGGATCCTTTTTCGTGCCCCGCCCCTGCTCCAGCATCCGGGCGTAGTTGCTCATGCCCGGCACATGTCCGCCTTCAGCGGCCTGGCGATACCACCGGGCGGCCAGCGCGGCGTCTTCGGGCACCCCCCTGCCCTGCTCGTACATGACGCCCAGGTTGTGCATGGCCCGCGCGTCGCCTTTGGCGGCCTGTTCGCCCCACAGCGCCAACGCCCTGGGGTAATTTTCCTGCGCATACGCCGTCGCGGCTTCATCGGACGCGGCCGGAGCGGACGCGGCGAACGCGACCGACGCCAGGACCGGCAGGGACAGCAAAAGCAGAACAAACCCAAAAGAGAAGCGGCATTTTTTCATCACGAATTTCCTTGTCATCTGAAAATACGGACTTACTGCTGTTTTTTGACGCACTGAAAATGCATGAAATCCACCTCGGGCAACGTGGTCACCCGCGAATCCGGCATCATGGCGCGTCCGGACCAGTCCCGCACGTCGCGATCCAGCTTTTGGATGTCCACATAGGCCAACAACCCCGAATAATGATCGGCCATACGCCGGAGAATGCGGACGTAAACCACATCGCCGCCGTGAAAGCCGTCCACGAACTCGCAATCCGTCGCCCCCAGACGACGCGGATTGGTGAAGTCCATTACCTCGATGCCCCGCGCCTCCAGCGCTTCACGCAGCCCGAACAACTGGGGGTACCGCGTTTCCTCGGCCTGCATGACATCCAGCACGCGGGAGGCCAGCGGCGGGATGAACACGAAAACGCGGACGCCCCGCGAACGCAGGCGGCAATAAATCTCGGCAAAGGCGTCCAGATGCGCCTCGCTGAGTTCCGGCGCGGGCGCAAAAGCCTTGATTCCGTAGCGCACCTGCCTGAGCGTGTCCGCGAACTGAAAATCGAACGGCTTCTGACGGCCGGTGATGTCCGCCGTGTAGTACCACGAACCGTCGGAAGCGAAGCCGTCGTTAAAGCGTTGCGCCATGATGCCGTAACGATCGGCGCGGAAACCGCGCGTCAGCGGAGCCAGAAATTCCCGCGGGGAAATTTTCCCCGTAAGCAGCCAGGCATAGAGGGTTTTGAGCGTCTCGAAGGAATAGACGTAACTGCCGGACGTGGGCGGTTCCTCCTTGAAGGGATCAGGCTCCCAGGCGGTGGTGAACCACCAGAAATCCAGTCCCAGCACCACGGCCTCGGGTTTGCGGACCTTGAGCAGGGCGTCCACGGTGCTGCGCAGCACGGCCAGATTGCCCGCCGTGCCGCCGATGTTCAGGTACGGTTTGGTGAAGTAGCGCCCCCGAAACTGCATGACCCGTGAGGAGCCCAGGGCGATGATGTCCGGTTTGACCGCCGCATAGAGGCGAAGTTTGTAGTCCACAAAATCCTGGGAAATGCCGGAACCGAACAGGGCGAACGCGCCCGACGCCTGACGCGCCACCACGCCATCCACGTCCACGTCGCCGCTTTCGGCGATCCACCACCGGGCATACGGCAGCAGCACAAGGCCGCCAGCCAGCGCGAGCAGGCACAGTACCTTGAAAAAGCGGGCGATATAGGTTGCGTTGTCCATGCTCTCCGCCTTTAAAACTTGAAATAGAGAAAGACGGACTTGCGCGAAAGCAGGATCAGCGAACCCAGCGTCAGCACGGCCAGCCCCGTGGCCCAGGCGCGGGACGGCGTCCAGGACAGCCAGGCCCGGCCCTCTTTGCGCCCGAAGACGATCTCCCGCGTATTGGGGAAGCACCACACCAGCGCGCCGCACAGGGCCAGCAGCGCCAGAGGCTGCGCGTCCTGCACATGATTGTTGGCGAACAGCGTCTCCCAGGAGCCGATCAGCCCGCCCCGGAGCCCGTCCAGCATCCCCGTGTAGACGCGCCCCGCGCCCCGCATGGTTTCCGCCCGGAACACCACCCAGGCCGCGTTGATGCACAAAAACGTCAGGGCGATGCTGCACAGCCGCGTGACGGGATTGCCCAGCAGCGTTTCGGGAATGCGCCCGCGCGCCCAGCCCCGGAAAAAGTGATTGACGCTCAGCATGGCCCCGTGCAGCGCGCCCCAGACCACAAACGGCCAGCCCGCGCCGTGCCAGACGCCGCCCAGCAGCATGGTCAGAAAAAGGTTGCGGTACTGCTTCAGCTTGCCCGCCCGGCTGCCGCCCAGGGGAATATACAGGAAGTCCCGCAGCCAGGAACCCAGCGTGATGTGCCAGCGCCGCCAGAAGTCCACGATGCCCGTGGACTTGTACGGGGAATCAAAGTTGTCCGGCAGGCGGATGCCCAGTAACAGGGCCACGCCGATAGCCATGTCCGTGTACCCCGAAAAATCGAAATACAGTTGAAAGGTATAGGCCAGTGATCCCACCCAGGCTTCGGCCGACGTCAGCGGGAATCCCTTTTCCGCCGCGTTGAAGACGCTGTTGGCGTAGACCGCCACGCTGTCGGCCAGCAGCACCTTCTTGGCCAGACCGATGACGAAGATCGTCAGCGCGGGCGCGATATGCGCGGCGTCCGGAGCCGCCAGTCCGCCCAGTTGCGGGACGAACTGCCGATAGCGCACGATGGGGCCGGAAACGACATAGGGAAAGCAGGAGGCGAACAGCGCGTAGACGCCGAATCCTTCGGGACGTGTTTCCCGGCGGTATACCGTCACCAGCCAGGCGATCTGGAGAAACGTGTAGAACGAAATGCCCAGCGGCAGGTCGGGGGGGGTGAAGGCCGGCCGCGTGCCCAACAACGCATTGATGTTGTCCGCCAGAAACCCGGAATATTTGAACCAGCACAGCGGCAGCAGGTTCAACGCCACGGCCAGTCCCAACAGGCGGCGACGGGTCAGCGGGCCGGGGCGATCGTCCGGCATGGCGTCCAACGCTGTCCCGAAGGCATAGTTCATGCCGATCATGGCCGCCAGCAGCACAAAAAACCGCACGCCCCAAAGCACGTAGAACAGCGCCGAAGCGGCCAGCAGCAGCATCGGCAGCCACTGCCGCGCCACGCAGGCGACCACCCACCAGACCGCCAGCAGCACCGGCAGGAAAAGAAAGAGAAATTCGTAGGAGTTGAACAGCATGCCACAGTTCCTGTTGGAATATGCGTCCGGCGGCGCAGACCCGGCGGAACGCTGCCGCGGGCGATGCCGTCCCGACGCGCGGCGGAAACAGTTCGTTCACTATAGCCGGGAGCATGGTCCGCGTCAAAACGCCCTGCCGCCGCAACCTTTCGCGGGGCATCCGCCCCTCTGCGGAATCCGCCGAAAAAACAACATCCCCCGTGTGGGAGCGGGGGATGTCGCCGAAAAGCGCATATCAGGCGGAGAAGGAACTATTCTTCGCCGTTGAGTTCTGTGCGAAACTTGCGGGAAAGACGAAAAACCACCACTTTGCGCGGCGGCAGGGTTATGGTTTCATCGGTTTGGGGATTGCGTCCCTTGCGGGCGCTTTTGTCGTACGCTTCAAATTTGCCGAATCCGCTGACAAGCAAAGCGCGATCTTTCTTGATAGCCTGCTTCATGATGTCCAGCAGCTTTTCCACCACCTGTTTGACATCGGCGCGATTTTTATCCGATTTCTCGTAAATGGCTTCCACTATTTCAGCCTTCGTCAGCGTTTTGCCCATACTGTCCTCCAAAAACATCCAGAGCATGGGGGAGAATCGGTCCCCGCCCTCCCTTACGGCAACATGGCACATGCCGGCACGCCTATACCTGCGTCACCCAGCCTATAAAAACAGAACCCCGACCCGCCCTCTCCCGACGGGTCCGCTGTTGTTGCACCTTCGCGTTCCGCGATTTTCTCGTCGCCGCTTCGGAACGCGCACCATGAAACCCGGTGCCCCTGGGGAACAGTGCCGCTTCCCCGGCATTGCGCATACGGTCGTTTCATGCCACCGTGGAAAACGTGCCCGGAGATGCAATGACATATGTCGGTCGTGTGAATATACGCAGAGAGCTACCCAGGGGCAAGAAATTTCTTTACAATCCACAGGATGGGGCAACTTTCCGCGCATACGGCGAGATCAAGGTACGAGGTCTTTTGTATGCAAATACACATTTCATGGGCCGATATTGCGTCCGATGCGCGTGCGATTCTGCCCATTTTTCTCCCTTTTTCAGGATGCCCTGTCCGCTGCATATTTTGCGCCCAACATCTTCAGACCGGGGCGGGGGGCAGAAGCTTCCGGCAGGCATTGGAAGACCTGGAACATCAGCTCCGGACCCGCGCCGCCGCCGCGTCGCCGGCGGATCTCGGCTTCTTCGGCGGCACATTCACGGCGCTGGAGCCCGATCATTTCGCGGCCTGCCTCGCGCTGGTGCGGCGTCACCGGAAGGACGGGCGCATCCGCGCCGCCACGCTGGACGGTTTTGAAGGACATATCGTTTAC
>CASQEL010000032.1 GCA_949427775.1 uncultured Desulfovibrionaceae bacterium | reverse complement strand
CACTGGAAACACGGCGGCATCGTGGGCGTGTTCGGATACGGCGGCGGCGTTATCGGCCGGTACTGTGACCAGCCCGAAATGTTCCCCGGCGTTGCCCACTTCCACACCATGCGTGTGGCCCAACCTTCCGGCAAATACTACAGCACCAAGTTCCTGCGTGAACTGTGCGACATCTGGGATCTGCGCGGTTCCGGCCTGACCAACATGCACGGTTCCACGGGCGACATCGTGCTGCTCGGCACGCAGACGCCGCAGCTGGAAGAAATCTTCCACGATTTGACCCATAAAATGCATGTGGACCTCGGCGGTTCCGGCTCCAACCTGCGTACCCCCGAAGCCTGCCTCGGTCAGTCGCGTTGTGAATACGCCTGCTACAACACGCAGGACATGTGCTATCAGCTGACCCAGGACTACCAGGACGAGCTGCATCGCCCCGCCTTCCCCTACAAGTTCAAATTCAAGTTCGACGGCTGCCCCAACGGCTGCGTGTGCGCCATGGCCCGTTCCGACTTCGCCGTGGTCGGCACCTGGAAGGACGACATCAAGATCGACCAGGAAAAAGTCAAGGCCTATGTGGCCGGGGAATTCAAGCCCAACGCGGGCGCCCATGCCGGTCGCGACTGGGGCAAATTCGACATTCAGAAAGAAGTGGTGGATCTCTGCCCCTCCAAATGCATGAGCTGGGACGGCTCCAAGCTGTCCATCAAGACCGCTGACTGCGTGCGCTGCATGCACTGCATCAACACCATGCCCCGCGCTCTGCGCATCGGTGACGAACGCGGCGCGAGCATCCTCGTGGGCGCCAAGGCTCCCGTTGTGGACGGCGCGCAGATGGGCTCTCTGCTGATTCCCTTCATTTCGACCGAAGCTCCCTATGACGAAATCAAGGAAGTTATCGAGAAGATTTGGGATTGGTGGATGGAAGAAGGCAAGAACCGCGAACGTGTCGGCGAAACCATGAAGCGTCTCTCCTTCCAGAAACTGCTGGAAGTCACCGACACCGAAGCGGCCGCCTACCACGTCAAGGCGCCCCGCAGCAATCCGTACATCTTCTTCAAGGAAGAAGAAGTGCCCGGCGGCTGGACCCGCGACCTCGCTGCCTATCGCAAACGCCATCAACGCTAGCCAAAGGGGGAGTACAACATGGCTTTTATTTCTTCCGGGTACAATCCCGCAAAACCGATGGAAGGCCGTATCACCGACATCGGTCCTCGCAAGTATGACGAAGGTTTTCCGTCCTTCATCGCCAAGAACTTCGGCAAATGGCTGTACCATGAAATCCTTGAGCCCGGCGTGCTGCTGCATGTGGCGGAAAGCGGCGACAAGGTATATACCGTGCGCGTGGGCGGCACCCGTACCATGTCCGTCACGCATATCCGCGAACTGTGCGATATCGCCGACAAGCACTGCGGCGGACATCTGCGCTGGACTACCCGCAACAATATCGAATTCATGGTTGAAGACGAAGCGGCCATGAAAGCGCTGAAGGAAGATCTGAGCTCCCGCAAGTTCCCGGGCGGCTCCTTCAAATTCCCCGTGGGCGGCACCGGCGCCGGTGTGAGCAACATGGTGCATACCCAGGGATGGGTGCACTGCCATACGCCTGCCACCGACGCCTCCGGCCCGGTGAAATGCGTGATGGACGCCGTGTTCGAGGATTTCCAGAGCATGCGTCTTCCCGCGCCCGTGCGCATCTCCCTGGCCTGCTGCATCAATATGTGCGGCGCCGTGCACTGCTCCGACATCGGTCTTGTGGGCATTCACCGCAAACCTCCGATGATCGACCATGAGTGGGCCGACCAGCTCTGCGAAATTCCGCTGGCCGTGGCCGCCTGCCCCACCGCCGCCGTGCGTCCCACCAAGGTGGAGCACAACGGGGAGAAGGTGAACTCCATCGCCATCAAGGAAGATCGCTGCATGTACTGCGGCAACTGCTACACCATGTGCCCCGCGCTGCCCATTTCCGACAGCGAAGGCGACGGTATTGCGATCATGGTGGGCGGCAAGGTTTCCAACCGCATCTCCATGCCCAAGTTCTCCAAGGTCGTTGTGGGTTACATCCCCAACGAACCGCCGCGCTGGCCTACTTTGACCAAAACGGTCAAGCACATCATTGATGTGTATGCCGCCAACGCGAACAAATATGAGCGGTTGGGCGATTGGGCCGAGCGCATCGGTTGGGAAAGCTTCTTTAAGCTGACCGGCCTCAAGTTCACCCACCACCTGATCGACGACTTCCGCGATCCCGCCTACTACACTTGGCGTCAGAGCACCCAGTTCAAGTTCTAGGCTGTCGCATCAACCCCGGCGGCGCGTATGCGCCGCCGGGTCAGGAGTATTTTTTATGAGCGAAGATAAGGACGTTATTGTCGAGTTTCTGAACAGCAAAGCCAAAGTCAAATCCAAATTTTACTTCAAGGACTTCCTGGAGCTGTTCCCTGACAAGGGCCCCCGTGAAGTGAAGAAGGTGCTGACCAAGCTGGTGAATGAAGAAGTGCTGGAATTCTGGTCCTCCGGTTCCACCACCATGTATGGCCTCAAGGGCGCCGGCAAGCAGTCGCATGCCGAAGGCGAAGATGCCTGAGCGCTACGGAAACGCCTGATTTTTGCACAGCATTACGATCGGTCACATTTCTTTTGGATATCTCTCTTGCAGAGAGTCCGTACCGTAGGAGAGAAGTTTTCCTACCTTACTCAGGGATGGCATGTTGCTACGCAGCAAAACCGATGGTGATCTGAATTCAGGGACGGCAGAACTTCTGGTTCTCCCGTCCTTTTTCGTCCGCCTGCGGCATCATGTCGATCGGGGCTGTACTGTGAGAACGCATGGAAGCACCACGTATTATCGTTACAGGACTTCGGGGCGGCGCGGGCAAGACATTGCTGGCCTTGGGGTTGACGCGCGCCTTGCGCGGCATGGGTACTCCGGTCAAACCGTACAAAAAAGGTCCCGACTATATTGATGCCGCCTGGCTGACCCGGGCCGCCCTGCATCCCTGTACCAATCTGGACCCGTTTTTTCTGTCGGGAGAACGCCTCAGAGCTCTGGTAGCCCATACATTGCCTGCGGGTCACTGCGCCGTTATTGAAGGCAACAGAGGACTTTTCGACGGACGCGACGTGGAGGGAAGTTGCTCTACCGCGGAACTGGCCCGTGTGCTTGACTGTCCGGTGCTGCTGTCCCTGGATTGCACCAAGATGACCCGCACGGCCGCCGCCGTGGTGGCAGGGTTGGCGCATTTTGAGCCTGGGGTGCGGTTGGCGGGCGTGGTGCTCAACCATGTGGCGTCGGAACGGCACGAAGGCATCGTGCGCCGGGCCATCGAAACTTATACGGATGTGCCTGTGCTGGGGGCTCTGCCCCGTCTGCGGCATAACCCGCTTCCCGAACGCCATATGGGACTGGTGGATTGCGCTGATGCTTTGGCCGTCGATGCCGTGCTGGAGCAGTTGGCGGCCCTTGTACGGACCCATGTGGACATCTCCCGCGTGCTGGGCGCGGCACGCGGCGCAGCGCCGTTGCCTGCGACCGCTCCGTTCTGGCCTGTCGCGCCGGTGTGTCCCGTTGCGCGCCCGCGAATCGGCTATGTACGCGACGCGGCGTTATGGTTTTATTACGACGAGAATCTGGAGGCGCTGCGACGCGCCGGAGCGGAACTTGTGGAATTGTCTCTGCTGGGCGCCGATCCCTGGCCGCAGCTGGACGGTCTGTATCTGGGCGGCGGATTTCCCGAGGAATGGGCGGAACCTCTTTCGCATTCTCCCCGTTTGGCGGAACTGCGTGTTCTGTCCGAGCGACATGTCCCTCTGTACGCCGAGTGCGGCGGTTTTATGGTGCTGGCCCGGGCCATTGTCCGCGACGGCCGGGAATATCCCATGGCCGGCGTCTTTCCCGTGCGGGCGGAGTTTCATGCCGCGCCGCAGGGATTGGGATATGTCGAGGCCACAGTCATGTCGGATAATCCTTTCCATCCCACAGGCACTGTCCTGCGCGGACACGAATTTCACTATTCCCGCTGTCTGCCTGAGCCTGACGACGCGATACGGAGAGTGCTGCGCCTGCATGTGGGCAAGGGGATGGGAGGAGGCGAGGACGGTCTGTTGATCCGCAATACGTTTGCAGCCTATATGCACTGCTACGCTCCATCCATGCCGCATTGGGCGGAGCGTTTTGTGGCGCTGGCCGGACGTGCAATCCCGACTGAATGAAAATTGCCGCTTATCTTATTGGTCTTTGGGCCATGTTGCAGGGGTGGAAGCGCTGCACATTACCGGCTGCATGCGGATTTGGCCTGGCCCGTCATTTTGCTGTCGCTGTTCGGCCTGGCTACCGGCTATGTCATGGACCGCTGCAAGAAAAACGGAAATGGCTGCCTGTCGTGCATGGCGTCGGCAATGTGATTTTGTTGATCATGGCGCCGGCGGAGTGCTGGACAGGGTATGAGCTGCCGGGACAGTTTTTGTAGAAAGAATGCGCCTATGGCAGGTCGCCCCGCCGGGATCGTTATCCCGCCGGGGCGTTGCATTCGCATGTCGGACCGAGAGGCGCGTGCGCGCGACAGTCACTGCGTCACCGCGCTTGCACGGCCTACTCCACCGTCACGCTTTTGGCGAGATTGCGCGGCTGATCCACGTCCTTGCCCAGGTATTCCGCTACTTCATAGCTGAACAATTGCAGCGCGGGCAGGACCAGGAAGGCCGACAACGGCCCCTGCACGGTGGGAATGACCCAGGAATGGTCCACCGAAAGTTCCAGACCGGGGTTGGTCAGAGCAATGATTTTTCCTCGCCGGGCCTGCACTTCCACAATATTGGATTTGACCTTGGGGAAGAGTTCGTCGTCCAGAGCCAGGGCAAATGTGGGAAATTCCGGATCCACCAGAGCGATGGGGCCATGCTTCATTTCGCCGGAGGCGTAGCCCTCCGCATGGATATAGGAAATCTCTTTAAGCTTGAGGGCTCCTTCCAGGGCCAACGGATAGCAGTGCCCGCGGCCCAGGTAGAAAAAGCTCCGGGCTTTGGCGTAGGTGCGCGCCAGTTGTTGGGCCGTGTCGTGCATCATGGGCAGGGCCGTTTCGAGTTGGGCGGGCAACGCGCGCAGAATATGCAGCATCTGCGCCCGTGTCGCCTGTGACAGAGTGTCGTTGCGCTGCGCCCAGGACAGGGCGATAAGCGCCAACACCACCATTTGACTGCACATGGCCTTTGTGGAAGCCACGCTGATTTCCGGCCCGGCCTGGGTGTAGACGACGGCCGAGGATTCCCGCGCGATGCTGGACCCCACCACGTTGCACAGACCGATGACCTGCACGCCTTTGTCGCGGGCCATGCGCAGGGCCGCCAGAGTGTCGGCGGTCTCGCCGCTCTGGCTGATGACCATAACCATATCGTTTTTGCCCAGCAGGGCGTCCCTGTAGCGGAACTCCGAAGCGATCTCCACGGTCACGGGCACCTTTGCCCAGCTTTCCAGAATATGCCGTGCCCAAAGGCCGGAATGATAAGAAGTGCCGCAGGCCACGATGTGCAGGCGATCGGGCACGGGCAGGGCATCCAGTTCGGGCAGGGCGACGGTATTGCGCGCCTCGTCCACACGTCCGGCCATGCAGTCGGCGATTACTCGCGGCTGCTCAAAAATTTCTTTGAGCATAAAATGCTTGAAACCGCCTTTCTGCGCCGCCTGCATATCCCACTGGATATGCTGAATCCGTTTGTCCGCGACGGAGAGATCCGCAAGCCGCAGAACCTGCCAGCGGTTGGCGTCGGCGCGGACAATTTCCCCGTCTTCCAGAAACACCACGTCCCGCGTGTAGGGGAGGAAAGCCGGAATGTCCGAGGCCACAAAATTTTCGCCGGTGCCGATGCCCAGAATCAGCGGGGCGGCCAGACGTGCCGCGTAGAGCACGCCGGGCTCGTCTTTCGCCATGACGCATACGGCATACGCGCCGTGCGCCTGGCGCAGCGCCCAGGCGAAGGCGTCCAGCAGGGAGGCATGCTGTTTGCGGCCTTCGGCGGTCAGGTTGACCAGCACCTCGGTCTCCGCGTCGGGGGCGACCGTGTACCCCAAAGTGAGCAGATCGTTTTTCAGTTCCTGGTAGTTCTCGATGATGCCGTTATGGATAATGGCCAGCGTGCCGTCGTTGGACAGGTGAGGATGCGCGTTGCGCTCAGCGGGAATGCCGTGCGTGGCCCAACGTGTATGCCCCATGGCGGCGGTCGCCGTAGTGTTGGGGCAGGTGGCCAGTTTTTCTTCCAGAGCGGCCAGTTTGCCTTCGGCGCGTATGGTGTGCAGCTCTCCGTTCTGCACAAAGGCCACGCCCGCGGAGTCGTAGCCGCGGTATTCCAGACGGCGCAGACCTTCCACTGCAAGAGGCACCGCCGGACGGTGCCCCGCATATCCGATAATTCCACACATGGCGTTCTCTCGCGTGTTGCAGGTGTATGTGTCTTTCCGCGACGGTGACGGCCGGACGCGGAGCGATATTGCAGGCTGTCGGATGTACTCCGAAAACGTCCGTCCCCCGGCAATGCACGGGACGCATATTCGGGGGACGGAAGAACATATTCCGTATCGTCGGTCCGCGCCGCAAAAAATAATCATGCGACAGCGGAGGGCAAGGCATGATTCAATTTTCCCGACGGTTCACCATAGGCGTGACGTACTGGACTTCCGAGTCCCAGGGAAAAAGAATCCAGGTGTCCTGGCTGACTTCCGTAATGAAGGTGTCCACCAGCGGCCGTCCTTCGGGTTTGGCGTAAATGGTGGCGAAATGCGCCTTGGGCAGCATCTCGCGAATGATGCGGGCGGTGCGTCCCGTGTCCACAAGATCGTCGATCAACAGCCAACCGTCGCCGTCGCCTTCCACTTTCTTCAGGATGTTCGCGCCGTCGCCCTGTTCCCGTCCGTGGTAGCTCACGATGCACAGCGTGTCCACCAGGCGAATATCGAACTCGCGGGCGACGATGGCGGCGGGCACCAGACCGCCCCGCGTGACCGCGATGATGCCCTTGAAGGGGCCTGTGTCCAGAAGCCGTCGGGTCAGCAGCCGGGCGTCCTGATGCAACTGGCTCCAGGTAACGGTAAATACCTTGTGATATCTGTCTCCGGCGCCCATTACAGACCTTCCTGTTCCAGAAGAGAGGGATTGACTAGTTCCACATTGGCCCTGGAATGCAGCAGCATGAGGAACGCCTGGAACATCTCGTTCCTGCGGGAAGACTCCAGAGAGGCCCGCAGCATTTCGGACAACGGCTGCCATTCGGCATCGTCCGGGCCGGTCACGCTCTTTACACGCACCAGCGCCACGCCGGGAGCGTTTCCGGTTTCCACAGGAAAGCCATTCTCCTTCAGGCGCGGCGAACAGGGCCTGCGTCAACCGGGGGTTCGGCAGTCCCGGCACGGCTTCGCTACGTGTGACGGGAGTGGTCGTCCGGATTTTAGCGGCCAGGGACGCGGGGAGAGCGGTTCCCATCTCTTTGCGGACCTTGGCGGCGGCTTCTCCGGCGGCGGCGAGCGCTTTTTCCTTGCGCAGAAGCGCTGCTATGTCGTCTTTGACTTCGGCGAAGGCGCGTGTGGCGGCCGGAGCGGACTCTTTGATACGGGCGACCATGAATCCGTTCCGGGGCACTTCCATGGCCGTGTCCACCGAGGCTCCGGCCGGAGTCGACAACAGCGTTTCGGCGTCTTTGGCGTTGATGCCCAGGCGCTGTTCCAGTTCGGCGGCGGACGACAGGCCGCTGGACCGGGCTTCAAGATTATGGGACTTGGCTGTTTCAGCCAGCGATTTGCCGAGAATGTTGGCCTCGATCAGATTGTCCAGCACCTCGCGCAGGTTGTCGCCGCCCTGAATGGTAGCGAGATGGGTGCGGATTTCATCCCGAACGTCCGCCAGAGGTTTGACGCGCGCGTCTTCGCGTTCGTCCACCTTGATGATGTGCAAACCGAAATCGGTACGCACGGGCGCGGAAATCTGCCCCGGTTTGAGCGCCAGCGCCGCTTCTTCAAACGGGGCCACGGTTTCGCCTTCCTTGATCCAGCCGAGTTCTCCGCCGCGCGGCGCGGTATCGGCATCCTCGGAATTCTTGGCGGCCAGCGCGGCGAAATCTCCGCCTTTGCTCAAGGCTTTTTCCAGTTCCGCCGCTTTGGTTTCGGCCTTGCGCACGTCGGCTTCCGCGGCTTTGGGGTCCAGACGCAGCAGGATATGCCGTACTTTAAGCCGCAGCGGGGTGGTGTAGGTAGTTTGGTTTTTGTTGTACCAGGCGGCGATATCCGCGTCGGATACGGCATCGGGCCGGGCCAGATCGGTCGGGCGCACGATAATGTATTCCACATCCGCTTTGGCGGGGACGGCAAAGTCGGCGCGATGGCTTTCATAGTAGGCGTTGAGTTCATTTTCGGCCGGAACGGAGGCGGGCATATAATCGGCGGCGGGGAAGAAAAGGTACTCCGCAACGCGCTGCTCACGGGTAAAATTGTACAGCGCGCGGGCTTCTTCCAGGGAAACATAGGCTGCGGCCGTGATGTCGTCGCGCATTTTCTGTTCCAGAAGAGCACGCGCGGTCTGTTCCTCAAAACGTCCCGGCGTTGTGCGCTGAGCGGCGATCACACGTTTATAGACTTCAGGATCGAACTTGCCCTGTTCATTCTGAAAGGAGGGCAGTTGGGCGATATATCGGCGCAGCTCCAGGGGAGTGATGGCGATATCCGCGCGTTCGGCTTCCTGAAACAGCAGAGATTCCATCACCAGTTGCTGCAATACCTGACGCCCCAACCGCATCTGCTGAAGCTGTTCGCGGGTGATGCCCGGATTGCGGCGACGCAGCATATCCGCGGTCCGTTGATAGGCCGCGGCGTATTCCTGATAGAGAATGGGTTTGCCGTTGACTGTCGCGATCACGCCTGAGACGCCGTTGTCGCGCAGACTTCCCACACCCCAGAAAATAAAGACCAGAATGATGATGGCAAAAGCGAGTTTGACGCCCCATGACTGGGCATTGGAACGGATATAATCAAGCATGGCGACTCCGTAGCAAAGATGTATTGAACTTTTGCATACACGTTTAAAGAGAATTTGCCATGATATGCGAGAAAGTCCGGAAACTCAACAGGAGGAAAGGCGTCACGAAGGAACCTTCCCGCATGAACGGGGAAAGAACCGGGAGGGCTCGGCAAACGTGTCCGGCGGCCAGGCATATGTTATGCAACCGCCGTGGATTTACTCGATGGGAATCCCCATTCCACGGTATTCATTGAGCTTGTTGCGCAATGTCCGGACGGAGATGCCCAGCAGTTCCGCCGCTTGCGTGCGGTTGCCGGACGTCACTTCCAGACCTTTGAGGATCATGATGCGTTCCATCTCGTGCAGCGGGATGACCGGACCGGACATGGACGCTTCCGTTACGGAAGAAAGGTTGCCGCCGGTGACGCCGACGGCGGTCGTATCTGCGTGCTCTGCGGACGGCGCGTCAATGTTCTCCGCCGGAAGGTCTTCCTGGAACAGAGGCCATGCGTCGGGATCCAGAAGAAAATGGCCTGGTTCTATGGGACATCCGTTGGCCAGAAGTACGGCGCGCTCCATAAGGTTCTGGAGTTCTCGCACATTGCCGGGAAAATCATAATTTGAAAGCCATTCCACCGCCTCCGCGGACAGCGGCGTGGGCGGCAAACTGTAGTCGCGCACGTACATCGCCACGAAAAAGCGCGCCAGCTCCAGCACGTCGTCGCCCCGTTCGCGCAAAGAGGGCAGACGCAGGGGAATAACGTTCAGGCGAAAAAACAGATCCTGGCGGAATTTGCCTTCCCTGACCCAGTCTTCCAGGTTGCGGTTGGTCGTGGCCAGAACACGCACATCGACGCGCACGGTTTCCGCGCCGCCCACACGGTCGATTTCGCTCTCCTGGAGCACACGCAGCAGTTTGGCCTGGAGGGGCAGATCCATTTCGGAAATTTCGTCCAGCAGAATGGTTCCGCCGGAGGCCAGTTCGAACTTGCCGAGTTTGCGGGCTATGGCTCCGGTAAAAGCGCCTCTTTCGTGGCCGAACAGCTCGCTTTCCAGCAGATGTTCCGGCAGAGCCGCGCAGTTGACGGCGACGAACGGCCCCTGAGCGCGATTGCTCCAGGCGTGCAGACAACGCGCGAACATCTCCTTGCCGGTGCCCGATTCGCCCGAAATCAGCACTGTGGCTTTGGATGCCGCCACTTGCCGCGCCAGCGCCAGCACACGTCGCATGGCGGGATGCCGACCGACGATTCTGGGACCTCCGGAGAGAGCCGGTTGATGCCCGCCCAGGGATGAGGAAGGCATCACAGGCGCGGGCTTGTGGGGCGCTCTGGCCACGGCGACGATTTTTTCAAATTCCAGCGGTTCCAGCCAGTAGTCCCGCGCGCCCAGCGAAAGCAGGCGTTCGGCTTCCTCAGCCGAGCCCTTGTCTGTAGTGACGATGACCGGAGGAAAGTCGGGATCGCCCGCGCCCGCTTCCAACAAGTCCTCTACCCGGAATCCGGGCAGCGCAGGGCGCGCAAAAATAACACCCGGTTCTGACTTCCGGATGAACACGGAAGCCCCTTTCAGGTTTTCTGCGATGCCTATTTCATAGCCCGCATCGCGCAATTGCGGAAAGATGCGGGTGACGGCATGGGCCGGAGCGAGGAAAAGAATACGACGCATAGACATTCTTTCTGCTCTCTATACGGTTGCGCGGCCGAATGCAAGAGGGGAACCGTCTTCCGCGGGGGAAGCGCATGAAGCTCATAACGATTTGGAATAACAGGCAAAACCGTTAACGGCCGACTTATGAATTGCCAATATTTTCAATAAATTATCTTCGTCAGTGCGATTGCTCCGCTGTCTCCCGCGGGGCCGGGGCGTGGAATGGGGAAGAGCGGCGGGCTTGATCTTTACCGGGAACAGGTAGAATTTTGCTCCGGGTTTTCAACTGCCTCTGCGCTGTTACATGCCGGAGCGAGAGCATTTTCAGGTTGAAATGCGCTCTTGGGGGCTGCTCGCCCCCAAACCCCCCGGCAGGGGGCATGATGCCCCCGGCGGGGGGGGTGGGGCGGAGCCCCACATCTTTTGGAGCATTTCAACCGTGAACTGCTC
>CASQEL010000031.1 GCA_949427775.1 uncultured Desulfovibrionaceae bacterium | reverse complement strand
CTTCTACAAGGATGCAACACCATGCCCATCGTGACCAGAGGCGTTGAGGAGTTCAACGCGGCGGTAAAGGCCCATCCCCGGCTGCTGGACAACCAGCATATTTATGACGTGCATCTCAACGCCCGGCCTGTAAAGCCGGGAAACGGGGTTGTTCTGGAAGATCTGGTCATCCGCAATCTTACCCTGCGCGATGTGCAGATGCGCGGCGCGCTGCTGAAAAACGTCACCTTTGTGGACTGCAAGTTCATCAAGGCCGATTTCTCCTACAGCACCTTTTCCAACGTCAAGTTCATCCGCGGTTCCATGTCCGGCCATGCGCAACCGGACAGTTACGAGGCATATGAAACGACGTTTAAAGACGTGGCCATAGACAGAGTGCTCTTTGACGGCGTATATATAGACAAAAGCGTCTCCACGGGATTTCATGGCGGTATTGTTGTGCTGCGCAACGTGACCACCACGCAGACCCCCAATAAAAACACATGGCTTATCGGGGACGCAGATCTGCAGATCCGCGTGGACAACTGCAAGATATTCAATCAGGCCCTGGCAAGTCTTGCCGGAACAAACAATTCCCTCTACGTGACGAATTCCGTCTTGAGCAATGCGGATATGATTATGGACGCCACCACGGCCTGGGTGGAAAACTGCGATGTGCACGGCGTTGTTCCCGCGGCCACGACCCTGGTCGTCAAGAACAACCGCGTACATGACATCACAGTCCTGGGGAGAAGAGACACCGGATGCCGCGCCTTTCTCACGGGAAATACCTATACGGCATCCCCTGCGGATCAGGGAGCCACCATACGGCTTTTCTATACAAAGAATAAAACGACACTTGACACCTCCTACCTGTATCTCTACGCCGACGCTCCCCTGCCCTGCCGGGTAGCCGTACAAGCCGGCAATGTGCATATCTACGATACGGAGATCGACGACCTGGCTTTGCGGCACCTCTCTTTTGAAACAAACGCCACCAGCCTGAATCTGGAGAACGTGAAAATCAAACACGCGGATTGGGAAAGCGCGGACGTGCGAGGCGGACGGTGGCAGAATGTGGAGATTTATCCCCCCGTGGATTTGAAGACAGCCAGATTCGACAACATTCTGGGGCACAATGTGCGTTTCCCCCAGGGAACGCCCTGGGTCAACGGCGTCCTGAACATCGCCGAAAGCCCCACACCTCTGAAGTTCGACAGACCCCCCGTGCCCACTCTGGAAGAAACCGGCCTGGCGCAGTTCTGGAAAGAGCACGACTTTCCGGAGGAAACGTATTGAGAGCGGCAATGAACAGCATGAGCCCATATACCGCGATATGAAGACGGCCGGGCGTATGCCGCGCCCGGCCGGAAAGAGCCTGCCTTCAGGGCATGATTTTCAGCAATGCCGCCGTGGCGGCGACGCACGCCGCCAACATGCCGCCGAGTTTGATGACCATGCGCATTTCCATCTCCCGCAAGTCTCGGGCGGTGTCGATGCGTAACTGAGATATGTCGGCCTGAAGCCGGGCCTTGGTCTGTTCAACTTCCGCACGAACTTTTTCTGTTTCGCCGCGAACTTTTTCAATCTCCAGTTGCAACCGCAGTTCTGTTTCCCGCAGGTCTTCTTTTGTCGCCGTCTTGCCTTCGCGGGACTCCAGCATTTCGACCAGAGCCTCGAACTGCTCCCGGGTAAACGCCTTTTCCAGTTTTTTTCCGGTATCAAACAGCAGCATACGGCCTCCGATGTTTCACATATAGCGTGCCCGGCTCATATTGCCAAGGGGCCGGAGTTTCCCCCGGCCCCGATGAATGACTGCATGCTGGCGGACTCGGCCCCATGGCCGCGTATAGCGCACGGCGGTAGACTCCACACGCGGGCGACGGCCGGTAGCGGTATTTCCGCAGCTTCCCGGTTGCCGTCGGCGGCCTGCCCGCGCCGGCGTACCGGCACGGCCGGAGGGGAGGGGCGCACATTTTTTGAACGTCAAGTTGACGTCCGTTCCCGAAATGAGCGATACAAATCTGTACGAATGCGCCAAACCCTCCGGGGCACAATGCACGGTGCACACGTATTTTCTCTGAAGGAGCATGCCATGTCCTTGAAAAAAAACGGCCTGGGCGTCATCCGGCTCGGCGACGCCACCACGCATGGGGGCAAGGTCATCAGGGTGGCCCATCACCCCGAAGATATGGGCAAGCCCATTGCCTGCATAGGCGACATGACGGTCTGCCCCAAATGCAAGGGCACATTTCCCATTGTCGAAGGCGATGCCGACTGCACCATCAACGGCGTTCCCGTGGCATTTGACGGGCACAAAACCGCCTGCGGAGCCGCGCTGATCTCTTCTTCAGAATGATCCGCTCCGCATCCTCGTCGGGTCGGATCAGGCAAAAATCAGCCCCGCGCGGCGTGAACATCCGCCCGATTCCGTTCAGCGTGAAAAGGCTCTACACCAGGGCCCGCAGGGTTTCGTAATCCACCTTGCCGTTGCCGAGCAGCGGCACAATGGCATCCAGCGTGGCGTCCAGCTTCCAGGGCGGCACAAATCCCGCTTCCCGCAGCCGGACGTTCAGTTCTTCCGGCCCCGCGATGCCGGGCCCCACGGCGACGATCAGTCCGGAGGCCGATTCCAGCACGGGAAGGCCGCCCAGCGCCTCTTCCAGCGCGGGCAGGGAGATCATTGCGTCGCCGCGCTTGGCGATACGCCGGATACGGCCCTTGAAATATAAAAAGCCCTGCGCGTCCTCTTCAAACAGATCCCCTGTGGGGTACCAGTCCCCCGCAATTTCCGCCGTCGCTCCGGCCTCGCCCTCCACGGCATCGGCTTCGGCGGCGGTCGTCGTTTTCACGTCTTCAACAGGGGGATTCTCCAGGGCCATTCCTTCGGAGGATTCCGGCAACCGGACGCGGGGGTCTGTGCCGTCCAGATAGCCGGAGAACACGCTTTCGCCGCGCACGTACAACTGCCCTTCATGCACAAGATGTTCCAATCCGGGCAAGGGCTTGCCCACGGAATGCGGCTGCCGCGTCACATTCACGCTCACCACGGGAGAACACTCCGTAGCGCCATACCCCTCCACCAGCGCCGCGCCGGGGCAGACCTGCCGGAAGAGGTCGCCGAGTTCCGGCGGACAAGCTTCCCCGCCCACCAGAGCCCAGCGCAGGGGCAGCGGTTCGCGCACAGCCTGCAACATGCCCCGGAGCTGCGTGGGTGTGCCCACAAAGAGCGTGGTCCCGTAGTCCCGGCAGGCGCGGGCCAGCAGCGCGTAGTCCGCGGGATCGGACACCGTCACGGCGGGCACGCCGCAGGTCAGCGGCAGAAGAACGTTACTCATCAGACCCAGCGCATGCCACGGCGGCAGGCCGCACAGCACGCTCAGGGTGTGCAGCCGCAACGGCGGTCCCATGAGAACGGAAAGCGCGGCCCGCAGGTTGGTCATCAGATGGCGGTGGGTCAGACAAACGCCTTTGGGCAATCCCTCCGAGCCGGAAGTAAAGACCACCGTCGCGGGAGCGTCCACATCGGCCACCCCGGCGAAACCCCACAGGGACGCCGCGTAGCCGCGACGCATTTGTCCCTTGCTGATCTGCTCCAGATACACCGGCGTGACATCGGGCGGCAGTCCCCGTCCCTCCAGCTCATGGCTGGTGATCACATGGGTCACGCCCGCCTGCCGGGCGCAGTGCGCCAACCGTCCGGCATCCATGCGGCAGTCGAACCATACGGGAATACGGCCGCCCTCCTCCGTGCTGTCCAGACAGGCCACAAAGGCGGCCATGGCCGCCACGCCGCAGGGCAGGGCCACGCCCACACGCCCGCCCGGCGTCTCGTGCAGCAGCCCGCCGATGGCCTTGGACAGCCCCATAAGCGCCCGGCGTGAAAAATGCCGTCCCAGCGATACATCGGTCAGCGTGCCCTGCCGGGTCATGGCGTGCTGCACGGGCAGCAACGGGGGCATGCGCAGCAGCGCGGGGCTGACCGTGGCCAGCAGTTCGTCCGGCGCGGTGGCCACCGGCTCCAGCACCGGCGTGACATCCTCGGAGGCGACCTCTTCCCGCAGCATGCCCGTGGGCGCGGGCGTCTGCGTTTCGGACGTATCGGGCGAAGGCGTGACGGCCCGGCACACAGGACTGCCGCCGCACCCCTGCAACGCTTCGGCCACCCTGGCCACGGTGGTCAACGAGGACGCATCAGGTTCCCGGCCGATGGCCGTGGCCATATCCGACAACACCAGCGGCATGGTCCGGCTGTCGATGCCCAAATCTTCCAGGAGCCGGGTTTCCGGCCGCGCGCCGTCCACCGGCACGTGCGCCGAAAGCAGGGCCAGGGCCGGAGCGATGTCCACGTCGGGCTGTGCCTCTCCGCCGGGACCGCGCGCGGGCTCCTGCCGGATACGGGCGCCGGGCAGCCTGGGCACCAGGACGGCCGCCTGCGAACCGGCGTCGTACCAGAGCGAGAGCAGCCCGTTGAGCCGTTCCACCGTGGCGCAATCGGCGGTGGTGGTTTTATGACGGCGCAGCACCAGACGCACGGGCCGTTTGGGCAGCAGCGGCCCCCACAGCCCGGCGGGCAGTTGCCCCAAAAATGTTCCCAGGGCGTTCGGCGTGCGGCCCGGCGTGAAGTAGCGGGAGAAGCGGCTGCCCCACAGACCTTCGGTGCGCACCAGAAAAAGTTCGGGCAGCGGAACGTCCCTGTCCAGGGCCGCGCGCAGCAGACGGTAGACCCCGCTCTGCCCCCGCAGCACCTCCCGGCCGTTGTCCTGGAGCCGTTCGCCGGGCCACATGATGACGCTGCGTCCCCCGGCCAGCGTGTCCACGGCCTCCTCCACAGCCTCCTGCAAGGCCCGTGAGGCATCCGCGTGGCCGGAATCCGGCGTCACGATGGGTTCCGTCCCGCTGAAAAAAATGCCGAAAGCGCGCGCCAGGGAGGCTTCCACCAGGGGGCGGGGCTTCAGGGCCGCGAAGCGGGAATAGACAATCAGCGGATCGACCAGGGCCGGATGGTTGGGGAGAATGAGAAAGGGACCGCCTTCACCGGGTTCCGGCACGGGATCGCCGTGCACGGTAATGGCATAACGCCGCCCCAGAAGGAAAGAAAGCCATCTGCCCATGTCACATTCTCCCCAATATGCGCTGTTATCCCAGAATTCTGTAGTACACCGCCGGCGTGCGCAGCAGGCCCGCGTCGGCCGCCTGTCGCAGCGCGGCGTCCATGGCTCTGGCCGAAGCCTCGTGCGTCATGAACACCAGCGGCACGCCGCAACGTTCTTCCGGCTTCTGGATGATCTGGGCCAGGCTGATGCCCTCGGCGGCCATGGCTCCCGCCAGATCCCGCAGCACGCCGGGCGCGTCGCGGACCATCACCCGCACATAGTAGCAACTGCGGGCCTCTTCCGGAGGCAGAATCCTTGCCCGCTCCGGCACCTGGCGCACAAACCCGGTATTGTTGGGCCGCGCTCCGCGGGCCACGGCCAGCAGATCGCCCATGACGGCCGAGGCCGTGGGCAGATCGCCCGCGCCCCTGCCGTGCAGGAAGAGAGAGCCCACGGCGTTGCCTTCGACCCGCACGGCATTGTAGGCCCCGCCCACGCGGGCCAGCAGGAAGGTATGGCGCACCAGCGTGGGGAACACCCCGGCCTCCAGTCGGCCGTCCACTTCGTTGACCTGTCCCAGCAGCTTGATGCGGTAGCCGAACTCGCGGGCAAAGTTGATGTCCAGTTCGCTCAGGCCCCGGATGCCCTGAATCGGCAACTCGGCATACGGATATTCCACGCCGTAGGCCAGACGGATCAGCAGCACGAGCTTGTGCGCGGCGTCATGCCCGTCGATGTCCAGAGTGGGGTCGGCCTCGGCGAAGCCCTGTTCCTGGGCCTGGGCCAGCGCCGTCTCGAAATCCAGCCCGTTGGAGGTCATCTCGGACAGTATGTAATTGCTGGTGCCGTTGAGAATGCCCACCAGCGAACGGATGCGATTGCCCGCCAGGCTCTCCTTGAGCGTCTGGACGATGGGAATGCCCCCGGCCACACTGGCCTCGTACAGCAGGGCCAGTCCTTTTTCGGCGGCCTTGCGGAACAGCCCGGCCCCGTCTTCGGCCAGCAGAGCCTTGTTGGCCGTGACGATATGCTTGCCGTGTTCCAAAGCCCGGTCGATCAGGATCCGGGGGGCGTCAATGCCCCCCATAAGCTCCACGACCACATCTGTTTCAGGATCGTCCGTCAGCAGGGCGGCATCCGTCACCAGACGCGCGCCTTCGGGCAGAGGCGCGGCCCGGACCCTGGAGGGATTCCGCACCAGAACGCTCTTGATGCGGATGTCGCGGCCCGTCCGCTCGCGAATCAGGTCGCCGTTTTCCGCCAGAACCCGGAGAAGCCCCGAGCCGACCGTGCCGCAGCCGGCCAGGCCGACAACCAGAGGCGCCGTCGAATCATTCGTCATCTGCATGCTCCGTCACGCCGGACAGGGCTTTGCGCATGCCCCGGATGGCCTGTTTGGTGCGGTGTTCGTTTTCAATGAGCGCAAAACGCACGTACTCGTCGCCGTAGGAACCGAAGCCCAGCCCCGGCGACACCGCCACCTGCGCTTCACGCAGCAGCATTTTGGAAAATTCCACGGAGCCCATTTTGCGGAATTCCTCGGGAATACGCGCCCAGACGAACATGGTGGCCCTGGGCGCGGGCACTTCCCAGCCGATGCGGTTCAGCCCCTCGATGAGCACGTCGCGACGCTTGCGGTAGATCTCGCGGATCTCGTCCACGCAGTCCTGCGGCCCGTTGAGGGCCACGGTGGAAGCGATCTGCACGGGCTGGAAGATGCCGTAGTCCAGATAGCTCTTGATGCGCGTCAGGGCGTGGATCATTTCCCGGTTGCCCACGCAGAATCCCACGCGCCAGCCGGCCATGGCGTAGCTCTTGGACAGGGTGAAGAACTCCACGCCCACGTCCCTGGCGCCTTTGGCCTGCATGAAGCTGGGAGCCTGGTATCCGTCGAACGCCAGATCCGCGTAAGCCAGATCGTGGATCACCCGGATATCGTGCTCCCTGGCGAAGTCCACGATCTTCTGAAAGAATTCCGGCGTGGCCACTTCCGTGGTGGGGTTGTGGGGATAGCACAGGAAGAGCAGCTTCGGCTTGGGCCAGGCCTGCCGCACGGCCGCGCACAGGTCTTCGAAAAAGTCCCGACCGGGCCCGATGGGCACGCTGCGCACGTCGGCGCCCGCGATAATCGGCGCATAGGTATGGATGGGATACGTGGGGTCCGGCGCCAGCACCACGTCGCCGGGCGAGAGCATGGCCAGTGAAAGATGGGCCAGACCTTCCTTGGACCCCATGGTCACGATGGCTTCGCTGTCCGGGTCCAGGTCGACGTCGAACTTGCGGGCGTACCAGTCGCAGATGGCCTTGCGCAGATTCGGAATGCCGCGGGAAACGGAGTAGCGGTGGTTGGGCGTCTTCTGGGCCGCTTCCGTCAGCTTGTCCACGATGTGCTGCGGCGTGGGCATGTCCGGATTGCCCATGCTGAAGTCCACAACGTCAATGTTCTGGTGGCGGAGCTGCATTTTCAGCTCGCCGACCACGGCAAAGACGTAGGGTGGCAGGCGCTGGATGCGGGGGAACTCGTTCATGGCACAAACCCCTCTGAAAAAATTTTTGGAATGTTTTTCAGCATAGCCAGTCCGCCGCCTCTCTGTAAAGAGGGAAAAGGCACGGCGGGGCAATCGTATAAAGCGTATAACTTTTGAAATAACAAAGAAAATTTTCAGCGACCGACGTATGCGTTGCCAATATTTTCAACAGAGTATCTCTGTCCGTGCGTTTGCTCCGCGCATGCGGGCCGACGAAGACAGGGGCTGGAGTTCAGCTGGGAGAACACCTGTCGGGCGGGGCGTCTTTGGGGGGTGCTCCTGTGCAGCGGAGCGCGCAGGTTGCCGTGTCCCGCCGCGGGCATCTTGCGTCCGGGGACGCATGCCTGTACTCTGCGGCCATGCAAACACCGGGAACATTCACCATCACCGCCACCGACGGCGCGGCCCGACGCGGTCGGCTGCACACGGCGCACGGCATCGTGGAAACCCCCATCTTCATGCCCGTGGGCACGGTGGGTTCGGTCAAGGCCGTGGCCCCGGACGATCTCGCGGCCACAGGGGCGGAAATCATTCTGGGCAACACCTATCATCTGTACCTGCGCCCCGGCGACGATCTGGTGGCGCGGCGCGGCGGCCTGCACGGCTTTGCCGCCTGGGATCGCGCCATTCTGACGGACAGCGGCGGCTTTCAGGTCTTCAGCCTGAACAGCCTGCGCAAGATCCGCGAGGAGGGCGTGGAGTTCCGCTCCCACATCGACGGCTCAAAGCATCTGTTCACGCCCGAAAAAGTCATCGGCATCCAGCGCAACCTCAATTCCGACATCATGATGGTGCTGGACGAATGCGTACCCTACGGCGCGGACTACGCCTATACGGAAAAATCCCTGGCCCTGACCACGCGCTGGGCCGTGCGCGCCCGGCAGGCCTATCCCCGCGGCACGGCGCACAACCTGCTGTTCGCCATCACCCAGGGCGGTTTTTTCAAGGATCTGCGCGAACGCTCCGTGGCCGAGCTTGCGGAAACGGATTTCGACGGTTTCGCCATCGGGGGGCTGTCCGTAGGGGAATCCAAGGCGGAAATGATGGATTTTCTCTACCATACGGCCCCGCTGCTGCCCTCGGACAGGCCCCGCTACCTCATGGGCGTGGGCACCCCGCTGGACATCGTCAACGGCATCAACGCCGGAGTGGACATGTTCGACTGCGTGCTGCCCACCCGCAACGCACGCAACGGCACGCTGTACACGTCCCGGGGCAAAATCAACATCAAACGCCGGGAATACGCCGAGGACGACGGCCCGCTGGACCCCCGCTGCGGCTGCTACACCTGCCGCACCTTTTCCCGCGCGTATCTGCGGCACCTGTACGTCAGCAGGGAACTGCTGGCCTTCCGCCTCAACTCCCTGCACAATCTGACCTATTTTCTGGATCTGGCGCGCGGGGCCCGCGCGGCCATCGTGGAGCACCGTTTCGCCGCGTTCAAGGCCGCCATGGAAGCCCTGTATCCGGAGGAAGTCGTCTAGTACACAGAAACATCTAAAGTTTCTGTGCACTAGCCGCCATGCGAGAGCATGGCGCGGCGGCGTAGTCGCCGTGAATGAGCCGAAAACCGCATTTTTCGGCGAATGATCTTGACGCAAAATACGAAGTATTTTGTGTTATGCGCTACTAGGGTCAGGACTCATTAATCCGCCTTTTTCCGTCCCGCAGCGTTGCACGGACGGCGTTTTAATGAGTTCTGCCCCTAAAGCTTGAAACATTCGGAGGTTATAATGTCTTCCTGTTCCTCTTGTTCGTCCTCGGGCCACGGCGGTGATACCTCCATGGACGCCGCCATGGCCTTGCAGGACACCCTTATCTCCACAACGCTGGACAAAATCCGCCATAAACTCTTCATCATGAGCGGCAAGGGCGGTGTGGGCAAAAGTTCGGTGACGGTGAACACGGCGGCGGCGTTGGCATCGCGCGGCTTTAAGGTCGGTATTCTGGATGTGGATATTCATGGCCCCAGTGTCCCCAACCTTCTGGGATTGACCTCTACCGTGGAAGTCGACGAGCGCGGCGCACTGTTGATTCCCGCGCCGTACAACGACAATCTTTCCGTCATATCCATGGACTCGTTGCTGCAGGAAAAGGACTCGGCCGTGCTTTGGCGGGGCCCCAAAAAGACCGCGGCTATCCGGCAGTTTATCTCCGACGTCAAATGGGGGGAACTGGATTACCTGTTGATCGACTCGCCTCCAGGCACCGGCGATGAGCATATGACGGTGCTCAAAACCATTCCTGACGCTTTGTGCGTTGTGGTGACCACTCCTCAGGAGATCTCCCTGGCCGACGTGCGCAAGGCCGTCAACTTCCTCCAGTACGCCAAGGCCAATATTCTGGGCGTAGTGGAAAATATGAGCGGGCTCATCTGTCCGCATTGCCATGAGGAAATCGAGCTGTTCAAGAAAGGCGGCGGCAAGGAGCTGGCCGAGCGTTACGGCATTACCTTTTTGGGAGCCATTCCTTTAGATCCCGCCACAGTAGTGGCGGCGGATCGAGGTTTGCCCGTCGTCTTTCTGGAAGCCGATTCCCCGGCCAAAAAAGGATTTCTGGACTTGGCAGACGCCATCTCCAAGGCCGCCGATGCAAGTTTGGAGGCCATCGCCAGCCATCACGACTAAGCTCAGCCCTCATTACCCGCCTGCTGCAAAGCCGCCTTTTTTCGGTCCCGCGGCGTTGCGCGGACGGCGTTTTACTGAGGGCTGCCCCCAAGATGATGCCGTATGCACGAGGACTGAACAGTCGTGCGGATTCCCACGCTTTTTGCTTGCGGGGATCATTCAGCGTCCTGCGCGCCCTTCGGCCTTCCGACCGAAGGGCGTCTTTTCTTCTTTGCCGTGCCACAAGAATATGATACCGTCTGTCCGATGCAGAATGAAGTACGCCCTTGATCTCCGGATGGAGGCGAGGCGCGTCGGTGGACGATCTATCGCTGCCAAGGACGCCTATGTTCAACCTTGCCAATAAAATTACGTTGTTGCGGATGTTGCTGGTTCCTATCGTTGTTGTATTGCTGTATTACGAAGGACGGATAACGTGTTTGGTGGCCACGGCGGCGTTCATTGTGGCTTCATTGACCGACTGGGCGGACGGCTACATCGCGCGTCGGGAAAACATGGTCACGAGTTTTGGTAAGTTTCTTGATCCGTTAGCAGATAAAGTGCTGATTTGCTCAGTGCTGATCATGTTTGTGGAACTGAACTGGATTCCCGCCTGGGTGGCCATTGTGATCGTCTGCCGGGAATTGTTCATTACCGGACTGCGTGCCATCGCCATCGACGAGGGAATCGTGCTCGCCGCGGATAAATTCGGCAAGGCAAAAACGGTCTTGCAGATTGTCGCTATTGTTCCCCTGATGGTGCATTACCCATTGCTTGGTTTTGATCCTCAGCCCTTGGGGAAAATACTGCTTTACATCGCCTTGGCGCTCGCGGTATTTTCCGGTTTCAATTATACGTATGGATTCTACCGCAACGGTTTTGGCAGACAAAGATAAAACCACGCGGAAATGTCTTTTTTTAGAGTATGCAGTATGAACAGTCTTCTTCACGTCCGACTTAAAAACTGTCTCCAAACTATTCTGGAGCTGGAACCGGATATGTCTTCCTTGCATTTGCGCACGGAATTCCGTACGGAACTGGAAACGCTTAAAGAATACTTGAACCGTGTGGAAGATTTGGATC
>CASQEL010000030.1 GCA_949427775.1 uncultured Desulfovibrionaceae bacterium | reverse complement strand
GCAACGTCCTCCCGCGGGGATGGTTGTCCTTGATGTGCGCACGCCGGAAGAATTCGCCGCCGGGCACCTGGACAACGCCCGCAATATCGACTTTTTCGGCCCCCGATTCGAGCAGGATCTGCTGCCCATGGATCGCAAAAAACCCTACCTGGTCTACTGCCGTACCGGCATACGCAGTGAAAAAGCCGTGGAGATGATGGAATCCATGGGCTTCACCGACGTCAGGCACGTGGAAGGCGGCATCAACGCGCTGCAATCCGCCGGAGCGGCGATAAAAAAATAATGCCGCCCGAAATTCCTCCATGCAGTCTCGGCCGTTCACCATTCCCCCGGGCCGCGGCACGGCGACCCGGGGGAGGCAGTTTATGCCGTCCCCTTTCCGCCCTTCCTTTTTCCTTCAAATACATATCTTACGGTAATTAATAAAATATTTATTTCAGCAGCGGCATATCCTTCCTGGCACGGCATGTGCTTTATACTAGGGTGTTCGGGGAAAAATTTTCCCCGGCTCACCCATCAACGGGAACGGGGAAGGAGAGAAACTGTGAACTCAGCATTGTACATAGGGGCCACAGGCATGAAGGCCCATGCCGAGGGCCTGAACACGGTGAGCAACAACCTCGCCAATGTCAGCACCGTCGGTTTCAAGCAGCAATCCATGCTTTTTTCGGATATCTTCTATGCCGGCCAGGGCGCTATGGGCAACTGGTGGAACGCGCAGGAAAATTCCCGCGTGGCCCTGGGACAGACCGGCATGGGCGTGCAGGTGGACTCCGTGCGCACGTTGTTCACCCAGGGCGGGTATGAATCCAGCAATACGCTCACGGATCTGTCTCTTAACGGCAAAGGCTTTTTCCAGGTCACGGACATGGAAGGCAACGCATTTTATACCCGCGCGGGCGATTTCCGGTTTGACAAGCAGGGATTCCTCAAGCTTCCCACAGGCCATGTGCTCACCGGCTATCAGGTGGACGCGCAAGGCAACAAGGGCGGCGCGGGACCCATCCAGGTAGATCCCAACATCACGTCTCCCGCCAAGGGCACAAGCAAAATCACCATGCCGCTGAACCTGGGATTGACGGAAGACCGCACCTCCGATGCGGACAATCCCTATTTCGGTTTGCTCAACGCCTGGGACAGCGCGGCCGAACCGCCTCTGAGCTCCTCGAATTACGGATATTCCGAACCGTTGAGCGTCTATGACGCCGACGGCGCGCGGAAGAACGTGACGGTGTATTTCGACGGCGCGCCGGACACGACGGGCGGCAAAACCATAGAGTTTCTTGTCGGCGGGCAGGACGGCGAGGCGCTCATGACCGGCACGCTGCATTTCGACAGTTCCGGTCAACTGGTGGATATGTCGGCCTTTACTCCCACCGGGGACAACGTGCACGATTTGTCCACCTGGAAGCCCGCCTCGCTGGAAGGCGGAGTGCCGCAATTCAGCTACAACGGCCAGACCATGGGGCTGGATTTCGGCATCCAGGCTCAGGGCGGCTGGCAGAACGCCCCCGCGTCCGCCGCGGATGTCACGACGGATCAGAGCCTGCTGTCCTCCATGGGCACTGTGGTCCGCTCGGGCGATCCCACCACGGCATACAAGGGGTCGTCGTCCAGCAAGGGGTCCATTCAGGACGGTTACGGGGAAGGCACGCTGTCTTACATGGATATCACCACTGACGGCAAAATCGTGGCAAAGTTCAGCAACGGCCAGACCCAGACGCTCTACGAAATTCCCGTCTGCCGCTTCACCAGCGAAGACGGCCTGCACCGTGAGGGCAACAATCTGTTCTCCGCCACGGCGGAATCGGGAACCATGGAAATGGGGACGGCGGGCACGGAGAACTATGCCAACGTGCACGCCTATTCCCTGGAACTTTCCAATGTGGACATGGCGCGGGAAATGGTTAATATGATCATCACCCAACGGGGGTTCCAGTCCAACAGCAAGGCCATTACCACAGCCGACACCATGCTGCAGAGGGCCATTGAATTAAAGCGTGCATAAGCCCCGCTGCGGTTTCAGAACAACCGGCCCTCCGCGCCGCCTGTGCCGTTTTACACCGGGACAGACGGCGCGGGCTTTACTGCACGGTCAAAAACCTGTATCGCCCTCCCATGAAACTCACATTTTCCGCCAAACGGATTCTTCTCGGACTCGGAATCCTCGTGCTTGTTCTGGGGTTGTGCGGCGGCGCCGCAATTGCCATGCTGTTTTACTGGGCTTCCCGCGATCTGCCCAACATCCGGCGCATCGCCGACTTCAACCCCCCGCAGGCCACGACCATTCTGGCGCGGGACGGCTCCGCGCTGGGCAGCCTGTACCACGAGAAACGGTACATGGCGCCGTTGTCGCTCATGTCCCGCTATATTCCCATGGCCTTTCTCGCGGCTGAAGACGACAGTTTCTATCGCCACGGCGGCGTGGACCCCATCGCCATCGCCCGCGCGGCCATCATCAACATGCAACGCGGCTCCACAGGACAGGGCGGCAGCACCATCACCCAGCAGATCATCAAACAGCTTCTGCTCACGCCCGAGAAAAGCTATCAGCGCAAAATCAAGGAAGCCATTCTGGCCTACCGGCTGGAGCGCCACCTCACCAAGGATGAAATCCTGACCATTTATCTGAATCAGATTTTTCTCGGTCAGCACGCCTACGGTGTGGAAGCGGCCGCGCGCACCTTTTTCGGCAAGCATGCCACGGACATCACCCTGGCGGAAAGCGCCGTGCTGGCGGGCATGCCCCAGGCTCCGAGCCGCTACAATCCCTTCCGCCATCCCGAAGCCGCCAAAGCCCGCCAGATGTATGTGCTGGGCCGACTGCGCACGCTCAACTGGATCACCCAGGACGAGTACGATCAGGCCGTCAAGGAACCCCTGGTCTACTGGACCATGCCCGAGGGGCAGGGCCGGGCTTCGGCCTGGTATCTGGAAGAAACGCGCCGCCTGCTTATTGATTTCTTCAATGAGCAGAATCTGCGCAATCTGGGCATAGCAACCCGCAAGTACGGCGAGGATTATGTGTATGAAGCGGGGTTGACCGTCAAAACGGCCATGGACCCCGCGCACCAGAACGCCGCCGAGGCCGGATTGCGCCAGGGACTGGAGGAACTGGACAAGCGCCAGGGCTGGCGCGGTCCGGTGGAAAACATCGCCGCGCCCGATCGTGCGGCATTTCTCAGGAACACGCCGTTTTCGCCGCTGGATCTGGTGGGCGGCAACTGGATCAAGGCGCTGGTGACGCATGTGGAGGCCAACGGAGCCGACGTGCTTCTGGGCGAAACCCACAAGGGACGTGTGGATGTCTCCACCATGTCCTGGGCTCGCGAACCCAACCCCAAGGTCGCCGGAATGTACGCCCCGGCCGTCAGGGATGCGCGCAAAGTGCTGCACGAGGGCGATGTGATCTGGGTTGCCGCCCGGACCGGCAAGGAAACCGTCCGTGATGCCAAGGGAAAAAAGATCGAGCGCGACATCGAGTACGAACCTTCAAACGTCAGCCCCGCCACGCCCATTCCTCTGGTCTTGCAGCAGATTCCCCTGGTGCAGGGCGCGCTGGCCTCCATCGAGCCCGAGAGCGGCGACGTGGTGGCCCTGATAGGCGGATACCAGTTCGGCGACAGCCATTTCAACAGGGCTACCCAGGCCCGCCGCCAGCCGGGCTCGTCTTTCAAGCCCGTGGTCTATTCCGCGGCGCTGGACAAGGGATTCACGGCGTCCTCCACTCTGCTGGACGCGCCGTTCGTCCACATCAACGCCTACACGGACAAAATCTGGCGGCCCTCCAACTACGAGGGCAATTACAAGGGGCCGTTGCCCCTGCACCGGGCACTGGCGCTGTCCCGCAACACCTGCACGGTCCGTGTGGCCGATCAGATCGGCATCGACGCCGTCATCGAACGGGCCAAGGCTCTGGGGCTGGAACCGCACTTTCCCCGTGAACTGGCCGTGAGTCTGGGAGCGGTGGCCGTCTCCCCTCTCAATCTGACGCAGGCCTATACGGCTTTCGCCAATCTTGGCCAGGCCGCCCGTCCCCGCATCATCACCTCCATCACCGACAGTTCGGGCCGGGAAATCTATCGCCAGGACCCGGAGCACTGGCAGGCCATCACGCCGCAAAACGCCTTCATCATGGCTACCTTGCTCAAGGAGGTGGTCACCTCGGGCACGGCCGGTCGGGCCAAGGTGCTGAACAGGCCCATGGGCGGCAAAACCGGCACCACCAACGAGGAGCACGACGCCTGGTTTGTGGGCTTCACCCCCCATCTGGTCACCAGCGTCTACGTGGGCTACGATCAGTTGCAGCCCCTGGGCCGCCGGGAACAGGGCGGACGCACCGCCGCCCCCATCTTTGTCTATTATCGTCGGGAAGTGGAAGATCAGTACCCGCCCGACGACTTCCCCATGCCCGAAGGCATCGTCATGTCCGGGGGGCTGGCGTATAAAGCGGACGAACCCATGAACGGCACGGCCACTATGCCCATGGAGGAAAATTCCGTCGGCCGTCAGGGCGAAGACCTCCTCAAACAACTCTTTTAACAACGGGATACGCATGCCTCCTTACGGTTCTCTCGTGATCATCGTCACCCCCAGGGGCAAACGCCATCTGCGCCGTGTGGACGACAACGACTGGCACACCGGCGACGGTGTGCTTTCCATGGCCGCGGTAGCCGAAGCAAACTACGGTTCCGAGGTGCGCACCAGTCTGGGAGTGCCCTTTCGTCTTCAGGAACCCACGCTGCATGATCTCATCAAGGGCGTCAAACGGCAGACGCAGATCATTTATCCTAAAGATATTGCCTATATCTGCATGCGCCTGGGCGTGGGCAACGGCCGGACCGTCATTGAGGCGGGTTCCGGTTCCGGCGGCCTGACGGTGGCGCTGTCGTGGTTTTCCGGTCCGGAAGGCCACGTGCACACCTACGAGGCCCGCGAAGAGTTTCACAAGCTGGCGCGGCGCAATCTAGAGTGGGCGGGCGTGGGACAGAACGTCACCTTGTACCACCGCGACATCGCGGAAGGATTTACCATTACCGGAGCCGACGCCCTGTTTCTTGACGTGCGAACCCCGTGGGAGTACCTTGATCACGTTGTAAAAGCCGTCAAACCGGGGGCATCCCTGGGGTTTTTGCTCCCTACCGCGGATCAGGTAGGCAAGTTGCTGCTGGGGTTGGAGCAGGGACCGTTCGATGATCCGGAAGTCTGCGAAATTCTGCTTCGCCGCTGGAAGCCCATCGCGGATCGTCTGCGTCCGGAAGATCGCATGATCGCCCACACCGGCTTTCTCATTTTCTGCCGCCATCAGGAAGGCAGCGAGGATTTCGCGGCCCGCAGGCCGATGGGCACACGGGAACGCAAGCAGGAAGCCGCCCGCAGGGAACGGTTGTCGGCCGCCGTCGAAGAAGACGCGTCATGAGCGGCGCCTGGCTTATGCTGATCGCCGCCGGACTCTGCGAGATTGGCTGGCCGCTGGGATTCAAAGTCGCCCAGACCACGGAAAAAGGCGGGTTGGGCATTGCGTTGTCCGTGGCCTGCATGGTCCTGAGCGGTTGGCTTTTATACCTGGCTCAGCGGCATATTCCCATAGGCACGGCCTATGCCGTGTGGACGGGCATCGGCGCGGCCGGGACGTTCTGCGTCGGGGTGGTGATGTTCGGCGATATGCTGAGTCTGGCCCGCGTATTGGGCGCCGCCATGATCGTCGGAGGCGTCGTCGTCCTCAAAATAGCTTCATGATTGCGTCGCAAACCTCGGCATGCCCTGTACGCGCCGGAGTCGCCGCGTGCGACGGCGACGCGGAGGGGATACGCCGCTCTTGTACGATGCCGACGCCGGATGCAGAGCTGCCGGCGTCACAAGCAACACGCCTTTCCCCTGATCGCCGATACTCCTGATCATCGGCAACCGCTCCGGAAAGGCGCAGACCGGCTACGCCATAGTATGCGTCATGAAAAAAGACATTATTCTGGCCACTGCGGCGCGCCTGTTCGCCGAACGGGGTTTCGCCCGCACGCCCACCAGTCTGCTGGCGGAAGAAGCGGGCGTGGCGGAAGGCACCATTTTTCGCCACTTCAAAAGCAAGGACGACATCTTTCTGGAGCTGATCCTCAGGCTGAAAAACCGCATTACCGAGGATGTTTACAAGTATCTGGAAGTCTGCGCGCCGGAAACCGGCATGGATCAGATCATCGCGGTCATTAAGGCGTGTTATATCTTTGTCCGGAAAAACCGGTCGGATTTCGCCCTGATCTTCCGGGACGCTCCCGGGCATTACGGCGAACCGGGCGGAGAGGCTTTCGAACATTGCCGGATCATCTACCGGCTTTTGCAGGAACACTTCCGGCAAGGCATGGAGCAGGGCCAGACGGAGGGCAGCATCCGCGGCGATCTTCATCCCGGCGACACGGCCTGCATGCTGGCCGCCTCCCTGGTAGGACTGATGCGGGTGGTCAATCTGGGGTTCCTGTCTCCCTCGGAAGATATGCTCAAGCACTTTGTGGACTGCACCAGAGCCATGCTCGCAGCGCCGGGGAGTCCCGCCGCGTGAGCGCTGTAGAACTGTTGGCTCTGGCCGTGGCCTTGTCCATGGACGCTTTCGCCGTGGCCGTCTGCGCGGGGTGCGCTCTGCGCACGGTATCCGCGCGTCACTATGTCCGCCTTTCACTGACTTTCGGCTTCTTTCAGTTTTTCATGCCGGTGGCGGGCTGGTATTTGGGGTTGAGCGTGCGCCATGTCATCGAAGCCTGGGATCATTGGGTCGCCTTTCTCCTGCTGGCCTGGATAGGCGGCGGCATGATACGCGGCGCGTTCAGCGACGAAAGTTGTCCCGTCCGCGACCCCACGCAGGGCAAAAAGCTGTTCGTGCTCGCCGTGGCCACCAGCATCGACGCTCTGGCCGTGGGGTTTTCCTTTTCTCTGCTGCACATCGACGTGTGGAAACCGGCCCTGCTTATCGGCGGCGTCTGCGCGCTCATCACCTCCGGCGGACTGCTGGCGGGCACACTGCTGGCCCATGCCGATCTTTTCGGCCGCCGGGTCGGCTTCGCGGGGGGCGCCGTGCTGCTCGCTATCGGCCTCAGAATTCTGTACGAGCACGGCGTGTTTAAAACATTTATCGCGGGATAAGATTATGTGTGCCGTAAAAATACAGGATTCGACACAGGGAGTGAATCTGTTTTCTTTATGTATTATTGGCGTATGTATGACATTTTCTGTATGCTATATCTCTACAGAACATAATATTTATTATTGGGATTATATAGACTATCAGATCACATTTCAAGAATTTGGGGAACTGCTGAAAACATCCATTGTAAAATTTATTTTTAAATTACATTCTTCAGTGGCAAGTTCTGAATATAATGCTGTTCCAATACTTCTTCCTTTAATATTTTATGATATATTTGGTTCAAACAGAACAGTATATATAGCATCATTACTTTGCATATACTACATACCATCATGTTTATCACTAATTTATATTATAGAAAAATACAATAAACATATAAATACAAATTTTCTTATATCAATAATTTTTCTTTTTACACCTTTTTTGTATCCAACCCTTAGAGGATACCCAGGAATAGGAGGATTGATCCCTTTAAGTATAGCATTATATATAGCATTATTTTATGATATTCATAAAAAAGTATGTTTAAAAAATATGTTTATTATTGGAGTAATGATTTATATATGCTTCTTATTCAGAAGATGGTATATATTTACAGTCATAAGCTTTTACATTTCATATTTTTTGTATAATATTTTCTATCATGTAAAATCGTATAAAATAATCCTCTATAATATTATAATCTCTGGAATGACAACATTAGCACTTGTTTTAATTTTTCAGTTCCCTTTAATCTTTCGCACTATTACAACAAATTATTATTATGCTTATACGGCATTCAGTTCCGGAATTCTTGCCAATATAAAAGAACTTTTCAATGCACTCCCCGGATTTCAATGGCTATGCATCATATGCGCTGCAATATATGAAATTTTATATATTAAGGAAAAAAAATGCCTTTTCCTTATATTATTTGTATCTATTTTAATCATAACATTTAATTCAATGCAACATGCCGATCCGCAACACAGACTTCCTATATTTTATATTTTAATTTTCATATTTTTGAAAGCAATTAGTGACTTTAACTATCAATGTCATAATATGGCTCTCAAATATACACTAGCATGTTTGATTGTTGGAGCTTTCCTGTTCAACTTTCTTTGGACATTCTCCATTGGCATGTCTACATGTTTTCCCTCATTTTTTATTCAATCTGAAAAAGCTTATCCTCTGAAACATCCGGAATATGAAGGTCTCGTTGAACTTACTAATACATTAAAAAATATCATAAAAAAATACAATGCAAAAATTACCATATTTGGAACAAGCGGTGTATTAAATGAATCCATGATACGCACTCAATTGGGAAAAAAATATAATGGAAGTATTCTTTCAACATCACAAATAGATCAACGGGATGGTATTCCTACAAATTCTTTACGTGCCAATTTTGTTGTTATTACAAATCCTATTCAATATCAATTTTCTCCAAACGTACACACAGTCATTACAATACCTTCTCAAAAAATACTACATGGGAAAGGTATAGGCAAAGCCTTTGAACAATATAAAGAACCGTATGATATTGGAAATGGCATTCATGCAACAATATACCGCAGATTACGTGATTTCACATATGAAGAATGGCAGGACTATATAAACAGTTTTCCTGCGGAACATATAAATTGGTATAGCAAAAACAGATAAGGAACAACCGTGATCGTTTCCCCCAAAATATTGAGCGTTATTGTTCCCTTATTCAATGAAGAGGATAGCATAGACCATTTTTTGCAGGTCATTATTCCTATTCTGGAAAGTATAGCCTCAAAATACACCATTCTCTGGAACATTCTTGCTGTGGATGACGGTTCAACGGATCACACCGCGCAAAAAATCCGTCGATGGGTTCAGCAAAACCCACATGTGCAGGGTCTGGTGCTTTCCAGGAATTTCGGCAAAGAAGCGGCGCTTACAGCTGGACTTGCCCACGCCGATGCCGATGCTGTCATCGTCATCGATGTGGACATGCAAGATCCGCCCTCCATTATGGAAGAAATGGTGCGTCACTGGCTGGATGGCGCAGATATGGTCGTAGGTGTGCGTAGCGCCAGGGAAAACGACACCAGAAGCAAACGCTTGACGAGCAATTTGTACTACAAACTTTATAATAAGATAGCACAACGCCCCATTCCCGCCAATGCCGGAGATTTTCGACTTATGAGCAGATCCGTCGTCTCCGCTGTACTGCAACTGCATGAACGCAACAGATTTATGAAAGGTATTTTTTCCTGGGTGGGCTTCAAGACGGAATATGTCTACTTTGAACGCGCAGAGCGTCAACACGGATCGACAAAATGGAACTACTGGAAATTATTCAATTTCGGCATCGATGGCCTGACCAGTTTTTCCACCCTGCCATTGCGAATCTGGACCTATGTTGGTCTGCTAATATCAATGTTTGCCTTTTCGTACGGCATATGGATAATCTTTCGTACACTTTTCTTTGGAGAAGTCGTCAAAGGATTTCCCACTATTATGGTAACTATATTATTTCTTGGTGGATTGCAGCTTTTCAGCTTTGGCATTCTTGGAGAATATATAGGAAGGCTTTACCAGGAAGTAAAGAAACGCCCATTATATATTATAAAAGAAAAAATAAATATGGAATAATTATTTCCATTAATAAAAGCACAAGGGAAATTTATTTCTTTTACTGCTATATGCTATACAAAATAATATATTATTCAAATACGTAGCTGAAATAATTTATGTGGCAAAATTTATATATGAGTTATAAAATGTTATATAAATTTTTATATAAAACAACTGGAATACTTTTTGAAAAAAAAGTCTTGTTCTCTCTATATTTACTTCTTGCTTCTATCCGTATCTACCAGTGTTGCTTCAGATTTTTCTTCAAATTCCCCAATGACTACAACTGGGGGGAACTTTTTATCAATTATCAAGGGGGATTTGTCCGCAGAGGTCTCACAGGAGAATTTTTATACTATATAAACACGTATATTCCCGTGCGTATATTTGCTCTCATTTTTTTCAGTATTGCATTCTTTTACTTTCTTTACATCTGTTACAAAAAAATATCTGCCATCTTTGATGAAATTACGACAATTTTTTTATTCATCACACCAACGCTGTTTGTTTTTCATATCAGAGATCCAGAAGCGTTCATGAGAAAAGACCTGCTCATAGAACTTGTTCTTCTCTTCATGATGGAACGATGCGCGGCATTTTTGAGAGACAGGTCCACGCGCCGCAGCCTCACGACGCTGACGGCTCTATTTTTCTGCCTCTACGCCGTCGCCTTTCTGATACATGAAATGACCCTCTTCTATCTCCCGCTTCCGGCACTGCTCCTGGGCGCAGCCTATGCCCGCGAAGGAAAAATGCCTGCCTGGCTGGCGCTCATGGCCGCTCTTGTTGTTCTGAGCATTCTGACAGCGTTTCTGAGCAGCGGATCGGCGGCCGCCCGCGAAGCCATCTGCGCTTCATGGCAGCAATACTACCCGACCTTCACCTGTCAGGGCGGCGTGAAATATATCGGGAAAGATCTGGCTGCAAATACAGCCAAAACTTTGAAGCACCATCAAGATCTGGTGACCATGTTCAGCTTTTTCGGCGGGTTCCTGTTAAGCCTCATCCCTATGGCGTTCATGTGCGCAGCCTACCCGCCCCGCAACTCGTTGCGCAGCGTTCTTTCCCACCCGTTGCTGCGTTTTCTTTTCTGGCCCGCGGTGTGTGTGCCCTTGACTCTCCCCCTCTTTCTTACGGACTTCGGACGGCATATTTCCGTGGCTTTTCTGGAATATATCTTCTTTTTATGCGCCGTTTTTTCCGTCTGTCCGCAACCTGCCGCTCCCTGGCTGCACAGATTGTCGGACGGCATACGGGATTCGCTGAAAATACGCCTGTCAGCGATCCTGTGGATCCTTCTCTATGGCCTGTGCTGGCGTATGATGCACTTTGAGTATATCGGAAATTCCTATGTTCATATGGACGGGCCGTTGAAGCTGCTGTTTATGCTGCTGTAAACACGTTTCTCCACCGGAAACGGTTTCGCCCTTCCACAGAAAGCCGCCGCGTGCACAGGCAATGCAACATCCCCGCACTCTGAGCTTGTTCATGTCCTTAAAATAGACGAGTGGTCACGGGCACGCAAGGCTTCAGTCCTCGCGGATGTTCCCCGCAATACCGGGCATGCTCCGGATCAATTATTTGTCCGGCCGCCCTCCAGGGCTTTGTCCACCAGCGCTTCAAACGCCTCAAGGGATTTCACCTTCAAAATGGCGGCGGCCAGCATGCCCAGAGCGTCGATGTCCGTGATTTCCTTGAGTCTGGCCGCCAGCGCCACGGGGATCACGTCGAAGCGCTGTCCCAGCAGCGTGACTATCAGCCGCCGCGTGGCCGTGACTTCACCTCTGGCTTCACCTCTGGCTTCGCCTTCGGCGATGCCTTCCGCCTTGCCTTTGGCGATGCCTTCCGCCTTGCCTCTGGCTTCACCTTCGGCGATGCCTTCCGCCTTGCCTTCCGCCTTGCCCATCATCATGCCCCGCT
>CASQEL010000029.1 GCA_949427775.1 uncultured Desulfovibrionaceae bacterium | reverse complement strand
CGGGTGACGTGGGCGCGCCGTATTCCGGCGCCTGCCGCAACCTTTCTCCCGAAGAGCAGGCGCGACGGGCCGAACGACGCAGTCCGGCATGGCGTTTGCGTTGTCCGGACGACCCCATTGCCTTTGAAGACGCCGTGTACGGTCCCCAACGGATGACGCCGGCACAATGGGGAGGGGATTTCGCCCTGCGCCGTTCTGACGGAATAATCGCTTATCAACTGGCTGTAGTGGTGGATGACGCGGCCATGCGGGTTACCCAAGTGGTGCGTGGACAGGATATTCTCTCCTCCACCCCCCGTCAGATCCTTCTACACCGTCTGCTGGGCGCTCCTGTTCCCCACTATATCCATATTCCTCTATTATTGGACGAGAACGGGGAGCGACTTGCCAAACGCCATAAAAGCCTGGCCCTGCGCCATCTGCGCGACACGGGTATGGAACCCGCCGTGTTGACAGGACTGTTCGGCTTTCTGGCAGGCTGGCTGACGCGACCCGAACCGACATCGCCGCAAGCTCTTGTTCCCCTGTACGATCTTTCCCGGATTCCCAGAGAGCATATCAGAATTACTCATGATATGCTTTCTTCGCTCAGAGCGGGCCGTTGAGCCGCAACGCAACCATAAATTATCTTTGTTCGTGCGATTGCCTGGGCGGCAGACCGCCGCGGCTTGTGGAGACGGGAAGCATGTGGTATAACATAAATAATTCATTGCATTATCCGGAATACACGGCATATGGGCATGACGCTGATCTGGTTTTTCATAGGCGCAGGCTTTTTGTTGATCGAATTGGTTTTCCCCGCCCTGGTCGTCATCTTTTTTGGTCTGGGCGCTTGGGCGGCTGGAATACCGGCGGCCCTGGGCGGCACGCTGAAAGTGCAACTTATTGTTTTTATAGGGGTGTCGCTGGGGTCGCTGTTGCTGTTGCGCAGGTGCGTCAAGTCCGTGTTCGGGCGGCACGCACAGGTCGCATCCTGGCCGACGCCCCGCAATGAAACGCTGTTTGCTCAAATGTTTTGTCTGCGATATTCCCGGTGGAAAACGAGGTTTCTCCGGAAATATCGCATGTCGTCGCGTTATACGCGCGCGTGTGGCGTCAGCCGCGCCAGGCGTCGCGCAAGAGACGGATTTCGGCGGCATAACCGGGAAGTTCGTTGGGTGTTTCCAGGCAGAACGGCAAATGCTTCAGCCGGGGGTGGTTGATGATTCTGACGATGGCGTCCAGCCCCAGAGAGCCTTCCCCGATGCGGGCATGCCTGTCTTTATGCGAGTCAAAGGGCGTCAGGCTGTCGTTCAGATGAACGGCGTACAGGTTGTTCAGGCCGATCACCGCGTCGAATCTGGTCAGCACACCGTCAAGATCATTGACGATGTCGTAGCCTGCGGAATAGACGTGGCAGGTGTCCAGACAGACGCCGGTGCAGTCGGGCATGTTCACATCCCGCAGGATGCGGGCAATTTCCTCAAAGCGTCCGCCCACTTCGCTTCCCTTGCCCGACATGGTTTCCAGCAGTACCCGTGTGCGCTGTTCCGGACGCAGCATCTGTCGCAGCAGATCGACGACAAGCGCTATCCCCGCGTCCATGCCCTGGCCCACATGGCTTCCCGGATGGAAGTTGTAGAGATTGCCGGGCAGAAAGGTTTCCAGCGTGTCCAGATCCTGCCGCATGGCTGTGCGGGCAAAGTCGCGGACGCGCGGTTCCGCCGCGCAGGCGTTCAGCGTGTAGGGAGCGTGGGCCAGCAGGGGAGCGAAGCCATGCTCCCCCATCAACGCGCGCAGGGCTGCCCCGTCCTGAGGGTCCACGGCCTTGGCCTTGCCGCCTCGCGGGTTGCGGGTGAAAAACTGGAAGGTGTCCGCGCCGAGTTTCAGGGCCTCGTTGCCCATGTGCGCGTAGCCCCTGGCGGAAGAAAGATGACAACCGATATGCAGCATGGCGGCCCCGTCAATCCGCCCGATTGTCGCGAGTATAGAGATGGGCCAAAATGGCTTCCAGCACGCCGCCGCCGATGGCCAGCGCTTTTTCGGTGATCAGCGTGCAGTCCACGTCAGGCCGGGGATCGATGTCGCCCAGCTTGGCCATTGGCGCCACCATGGCGCCGTCACGCAACAGGCCGCGTACCACGCCGTCTATTTCAGCGACGACCGGGGTATCCCCCACGCGACAGACGGCGTCGCCCCGGCGGACAGGTTGGCCGATATGGAAATCGGTATGGACGACGCCCCCGTCGGGGCAGCGCAACACGCGCTCCCTGGCGAAACCGCGGATTTCGCCCGGAACGCCGGTATTGGCCTCCGCCGCGCCCCTGTCGATGACCCGCCCCAACAGCGTGCCCCGGTTTGTTTCGATGACCTGATGCGCATCGGTGCCCGCGTTGTACCCCGGCCCCAGGGCCAGCACGAGAGGAGCCATATCCGCGCGGAGGCCGATGTTGCGCTTGGAAAGGGTGGCCTCTATGAACACGTCCGGCGCGTATTCAGACAGGCAGGAGCCTTCCGGGTCCACCAGCACCGCGACGCTGTCCCATTCCCAGACGGATTCCAGCGCGGTCGGAGACGCCGACGAGACGCGCTCGGCCGTGATGCCTTCCACTGTGGCGCGCCCCTCGTATACCGCCTCGGAAAAAGCCACTGCGCGGCGTACGGCCATGGGAGCGGGAGTTTCCAGCATGAGAATGCGGCGCAGACCGCTGCGCCAAAGCCTTGCGGCCACGCCGGTGGCCAGATCCCCGGCCCCCCGGATCAAAATGCGGGTTTGCCATAATGTCTGCATGACAGTGTTCCTTTGTTGCTGAAGACGATACAGTATGCTTCGGGTCAGTCCCGGTCGTCGACATTCACTATGGGGAAAAACATATTTTTTGGCGTGACATCGCCATACATGAGAGAGTCCCGCCTTTTCAGCGCTTCCAGCCGGAGACGTTGCGGGCACTACGCCGAATTTTTCCGGATGACGTGGAGAGAGACATTCGCCCCCATGATGATGTATTGAAAATTTATTTTTTAATTTCAAATAATTAAGAAAGAACTTTCATTGACACAGCGGATGTCTTGTGGAGAGGGCCACTGGACGAGTCGTATGTCTTGAGCTAGTGTCCAATGCCTGAACGTTATTGCCGTCAGAAGGAGGATGCCGCATGGATAACGCCGCCGTAGCCAAAAGGTTTGTCTCCGCTACAGTCAATGTACTGTCAACTATGGCGAACATCAAGCCTGTTGCCGGAAAGCCCTTTGTGAAAACAAACATGGTGGCTTTGGGTGATGTGTCGGCCATCATCGGCATAACCGGCGACAAACGCGGCAGCATCGCCGTGACGTTTCCCAAGGCGTCGGCCATTGCGGTGGTGCGGGGCATGCTGGGGGACGATATCCGGGACATCATACAGGATACGCGCGATACGGTGGGGGAAGTCACCAACATGATTTCCGGCCAGGCCCGCGCCAAACTGGCGGAAGACGGCCTGTCTCTGCAGGGAGCCACCCCCTCTATCGTTTTCGGAGACAGGCATACCGTCACGCACCTGACGGACGCCCCGGTAGTGGCCATCCCTTTCGCCATTGATGCGGGTGAGTTTATTGTGGAATTCTGCTTTGAGTAGCCCACGGGCCTGCGAAAACGGACAAACGCCGCACCGGCTCTTCAAGCAACCGGCGCGGCGTTTTCCGCAAACGCTGCTCTGAAAATCCCGTCACATTCCCAGGTAGGCTTCACGCACTGCCGGGCTGGAGAGCAGCTTGTCGGCCTGATCCGACATGACGATGCGGCCGTTTTCCATCACATAGCCGCGGTGGGCGATGCGCAGGGCCTGGTTGGCGTTCTGTTCCACCAGAAAGACCGTGGTGCCGTCCCGGTTGACTTTTTGGATGATTTCAAAAATCTGGCGAATGATGATGGGCGCCAGACCCAGCGAAGGTTCGTCCAGCAACAGCAGGCGCGGGCGGCCCATGAGCGCGCGCGAGATGGCCAGCATCTGCTGTTCTCCGCCCGAGAGCGTGCCGCCGGTCTGGCGGCGGCGTTCGGCCAGAATGGGGAAGAGCTCGAACACATAGTCCATGTCCCGGCGGACAGCGGCCTTGTCGTTGCGCAGAAAGGCTCCCAGATCCAGATTCTCCTGCACGGTAAGATCGGGAAAGATCAAACGTCCCTCGGGCACCTGACTGATGCCCAGGCGGACGATGGCATGAGGCGGCAGATCCTGGATGGGCGTGCCGTCCAGGAGTATTTCGCCGCGCCGCGCCCTGTTGACCCCGCAGATGGTCATGAGGGTGGTGCTTTTGCCCGCCCCGTTGGCTCCGATGAGCGTGGCGATTTCTCCATCTTCGATCCGCAGCGTGACGCCGCGCAGAGCCTGAATGTTGCCGTAAAAGGTATCGACGTCCCGCAGCTCAAGCATGGGCTTCCTCTCCGAGATAGGCCTTGATGACCTGGGGGTTGGCCCGGATTTCCTCGGGCGTTCCGGCCGCGATGCGGGAGCCGTATTCCATCACGTAGATACGATCCGAAAGCGACATGACCATGCCCATGTCATGCTCGATCAACAGTACGGAAAGCTTGCGGCTGTCGCGGATTTCCCGCACCAGATCTTCCAGTTCCCGTGTTTCATGAGGGTTCATGCCCGCGGCGGGTTCGTCCAGCAGCAGCATATGGGGTTCGGTGGCCATGGCCCGCGCGATCTCCAGACGACGCTGCGCTCCGTAAGGGAGGTTTTTGGCCGTTTCATTGTACAAGGTATGCAGGTGGACGCTGCGCAGCAGTTCGTAGCTGCGTTCCACGGACGCCTGTTCTTCCCGGCGGGTGCCCCGGTCGCGCAGCAGCGCGCCCAGAATGCCGGCGCGGGTACGGCAGTGACGGCCGATCATCACGTTTTCCAGTACGGTCATTTCCGGGAACAAACGGATGTTCTGAAAGGTGCGGGCCATGCCCATGGCGGTGATTTTGTGCGGTTTTCTGCCGTTGAGACGCGCTTTTTCGCCGTCGGGCATATGCAGAAACACGTCTCCTTCCGTGGGCGTGTAGATGCCCGTGATGCAGTTGAAAAACGTGGTTTTGCCCGCGCCGTTGGGACCGATGAGGGCCACGATTTCTCCCTCGCGCACAGTCAAATCCACGTCGTTCAGGGCGCGAAGCCCTCCGAAGTTCTGGGACAGGGACGTGACCTCAAGCACGGGCTTCATGCGACGCCTCCACGGTCTGGCGCGCCCTGTTCTCCCCAGGCACGCGGTAACGGCGTTTTTCGCCGGTGACAAGGCCCTGCGGGCGGAAGATCATCATCAGAACCATGACCGCACCGAAAATAAGCATCCTGTATTCGGAAAAGGCGCGCAGATATTCGGGCACCAGAATCAGCAGCATGGCGGCCGCCGCCACGCCGACGATGGAGCCCATGCCGCCCAGAACCACCATGGAGAGAATCATGGCCGACTCCATGAAGGTGAAGCTGGCCGGATTGATATACGTGGTTTTGGCTGCGAAGATGACGCCCGCGAACCCCGCCCAGCAGGAGCCGAGGGCGAAGGCCGAAAGTTTGACGCGAGTGACGTCGATGCCCATGGCCTCGCAGGCGATTTCGTCTTCGCGCAGGGCCTGAAGCGCCAGTCCCACACGGGAGTTCTTGAGCCGTGAAATCACAAGAATGGTGATCAGCACGGCTGCCAGCACCAGATAGTAGATGTAGATGCTGGATTCCTCGATGCCCATCTGCAGGCCGAAGAGCTCCGGACGCGGGATATTGGAGATGCCGCGCGGGCCGCCGGTGACGGAACTCCAGTTCTGGAGCGTCAGGCGGACGATTTCTCCGAAGCCCAGCGTGACGATGGCCAGATAGTCGCCCCGCAACCGCAGCACGGGAAAGCCCAGAATCAGGCCGAAGATCACGGCCATGACGCCGCCCAGAGGCAGGCAGGTCCAGAAGCCCAGACCGAAATACTGGTGCAGCAGCCCGTAGGTGTAGGCGCCTACGGCGTAGAAGGCCACATACCCCAGCACAAGCTGCCCGGCCAGCCCTACCACGATGTTCAGACCCAGGGCCAGCATGACGTAGAGCAGGGCGGAGATCATGATGTTGGTCTGGTAGATGGAACTGAGCAGGGGCATGGCGATCATGCCCGCCAGCACGGCCAGAAGGATGCCCCGGCGCACGCCGGGGCCGCTTTCCGGCCGCCGTCCCGCGCCGCCCGGGGGAAGAGAGATGATGGGCAATCCCCGGGCCTTGCGCTCGAAGCACCATCCCCAGAGCAGCGCCAGAAAGAACGTGGCCGCCCCCATAAGCGCGGTGCGATCCCAGCGCCAGGTCAGCGTTTTTGCCACACTGTTGACCTTGATGCCCATGAGGGGAAAGGTCAGGACCATAAACCATACCGCCACAAGGGCTGCTTTCACGATACGTTTCACGGCGTAGCCCTCAGACCTTTTGTACCTTGGCTTTGCCCAGAATGCCGTCGGGGCGGAAGATGAGGATCAGAATCAGGATGCCGAAAGCGAGCACATCTTCATAGTTGCCGGAAAAATAGCCGGTGGTGAAACTTTCGCACAGGCCCAGCACCAGCCCGCCCACCATGGCTCCCGGAATGGAGCCGATGCCGCCGAGCACGGCGGCGGTGAAGGCCTTGAGCCCGGCCAGAAAGCCGATGTTGAAGTTGACCTGTCCCATGTGGGAGGCGATGAGCACCCCGCCGATGGCCGCCAGAGCGGAACCGACGATGAAGGTCAGAGAGATGATGCGATCGGCGTCTATGCCCAGCAGCAGAGCCATTTTCCGGTTCTGGGCCGTGGCGCGCATGGCTTTGCCCATGCGCGTGTAGCGGATGAACAGGCTCAGGCAGATCATCGTCAGCATGCTGGTGACGAGGATGATGAAATCGCTGGGGCCCATGATATAGCCGATGTACTCCAGAAAATCCAAATCAGGCAGCAGGCGGGGAAAAGGAACAAAGTCCGAGGTCTGCGCCAGAATCACATAGTTCTGCAGAAAGATGGACATGCCGATGGCCGAAATCAGCGGCGAGAGCCGGGGCGCGCCGCGCAGCGGCTTGTAGGCGACCTTTTCGATGGTATACCCGTAGGCGGCCGCCCAGAGAACGGCGGCCAGCGCGGCGATGATCAGTACGGCTACGGCGGGAAAGCCGAACATGCCCAGCACGCCCGCCACGATCAGAGCGGTGAACGCGCCGATCATGTAGACTTCGCCGTGGGCGAAGTTGATCAGCTCAATGATGCCGTAGACAAGGGTATAGCCCAACGCGATGAGCGCGTAGATGCTGCCCCTGGTCAGTCCTCCGAAAAACAGTTCGAAAAAATATTGCAGATCCATGTGCCACCTGTCCGGCATGGGTGCATGACCGCGGCGGATCGAACCCGATCCGCCGTGGCGGGCGTTACGGTTTTAGTCGAGGACGATGTGGTGATCCAGCTCGACGTACTTGCCGTCCTTGACCTGATAGATGGACAGGCCCATACCGGCGGCGTCGCCCTTGGCATTGAACTTCAGTTTGCCGGAAGGAGTATCGACGTAGTTGTTGCGCAGGGCTTCGGCGATTTTATCGGTATCCGTGGCCGTGCCCGCCTTTTCCATGGCGTTGATCAGGGCCAGCGTGGCGGAATAGGCATTGTAGTAGAAAGAGCCGGGTTCGGCGCCGTACTTCTTGATGTGCTGCTCACGCGCCTTGATGTAGACGGGAAGCTTGCTGGTGTCCTGCGGGTAGGAGGTGTACACGCCTTCGGCGTCCTTGCCCGCCATCTTGATGAAGGCGTCGTCCTTGAGGCCGTCGGGGCCGATGACCGCCATTTTGACGCGTTCGCGGCGCATCTGCTGGATCAGCTTGGAGGCGGTGGGATGATACCCGCCGAACACCAGGATGTCCGCGCCGGACCGACGCAGCTTGCGCACGGCGGCGGAAAAGTCCACGGCGTCGGGGTTGATGGCTTCAAACAGCACGACCTTGGCCTTGCCGTCTTTTTCCAGCAGCTTTTTGGTGGTTTCCACGTACCCTTTGCCGTAGTCGCCGTTGTCGTGCAGCATGGCGATCTTGGAGACCTTCAGGTTGTTGAGCAGAAAGTCGGCGGCCAGACGGGACTGGTCGTTGTCGTTGGCGATGGTGCGGAAGAAGTAGGGGTTTTCACCGCTCAGGGTCAGGTTGGGCGTCGTGGACGACGGAGACATGGCGATGAGCTTGGCGTCCGTGTAGATGGGCAGAGCGGCCTTGGTGGGACCGGAGCAGATGTGGCCCATGACCGCGCTCACCTTGTCGGATACCAGCTTGGTGGCGGCGTTGGTGGCCATTTCGGGCTTGCATTGGTCGTCCTGGGCGACGATTTCCAGTTGCTTGCCGAGAATGCCGCCTTTGGCGTTGTATTCTTCAACCACCAGGCGGGCGGCGTTGAGACTGGGAACGCCGTAGGAAGCCAGATCGCCCGAGTGCGCGCCGGGAGCGCCGATTTTAATGGTGTCGGCGGCGAAGGCCGGAGTGGCCAACAGCGTCAGGACGGCCGCGGCCGCCAGAAGTTTTCTGCCCTTGTGCATGGTATCCCTCCAAAAAAAATGTGCTATCCTGGGATGCGCAGAGGTCGTGCCCCCCACGGGACACGACCTGAATGTGGACGAAGCCAGTATATTGCCACGAAGCGACAAGACGTGTCAAACCGGTCGTTGCCCGGCCGACAATTCCAATTCTACGAATTTCAGGCAAATTTTGGCATTTTTCGCTCGTCTGTCCTGACGGGAAAACGCGGGTTTCCGGGGTATGTTTCCTGCCCTCGGCCCCTCAGGAGTTCCAGAATCGGCATTGCTGTCGCCCAACCTGTTGTCGCAAGCTTTTCGCGGACGGCGTTGTACTGAGAGCTGCCCCTGGTCCTGCTTTTTGGTGGAAAGCCGCTTTTTTCCGGCGGGCGTGCGTCTGTAGGGGGCGTTTGTTGCTTTGAGGTTCCGCCGTGCTTTTTTGCCTTATGGGGACGAGACGAAGACCGGGACAGCGGCGGGAAGGCGGGGGCCGCACGGAGGACGGCGGCCTGCCCGCGAAGAACCGGCTGTTTTGTTATCCGTTTTTTTTCTTGTGCGAGGAGCGCAGGCGCACGCGCATGGGGGCATGAACAATGCCGAAGAGCTTGCGCAGAGAGCGTTCCAGATAGCGGGCGTAACTCTCCGGGATTCTGTCGGCGTCGCTGACGAAGAACACGAAGGTAGGCGGCGCGGTTTCGGCCTGCGTCAGGTAGAAGAACTTGGCGCGCACGCGCTTGACTACCGGCGGCTGGTGACGTTCCAGAACGGTTTCCATGGCCCGATTGAGCTTTCCGGTGGGCACGCGGACCCGGCATTCCTCATGGATCTGCCGCGCCAGGGGCAGAATCTTGCCGAGGCCGCGCCGTTTGAGCGCCGAGACGGTCAACAGCGGCACGTGCGGGCAGAAAGCCAGCATTTCAGAGATATTCTTGCGCAGCTGCTTCACGCTTTCGGCGGGCGCCAGATCCACCTTGTTGAGCAGTACCATAAACGGCGTTTTGCGTTCGTCCAGCAGGTCCATCAATCGCTTGTCCTGCTGGCTGACGCCCTCGGCGGCGTCCAGCACCAGCAACGTGACCTGCGCCTTGGTGGTGGATTTGAGCGCGGAATTGACGGAATACTTTTCCACAGTGTCGGTGATTTTGGCCTTGCGCCGCACGCCCGCCGTATCCACAAACGTGTACCGTTCGCCGTCGCGTTCCACCGTGACATCCACGCTGTCGCGCGTGGTCCCGGCCACGTCCGAGACGATCATCCTGTCCGCGTCCGCCAGGGCGTTGACCAGCGAGGACTTGCCCGCATTGGGACGGCCCAGCACGGCCAGACGCAGCGCGGATTCGGGTTCCGGTTCGTGTTCCCATTCCATGGGGATGAGATCGGCCAGACGTTCTTCCAGCGCGCGGAGGTTGTGACCGTGCTCGGCGGACACGGCCAGCAACGGCAGCCCCAGGGCATGAAATTCCGCCGTGACGGCGTCTTCTTTTTCCATGCCGTCCACTTTGTTGACCACCAGCAGCGTGGGTTTGCCCATGCGGCGCACATGGGCGGCCAGATATTCGTCCAGCGGCAGCAGGCCGTCGCGCCCGTCCACCACAAAGGCCACGGCCACGGCGTCCCGCATGGCGGCTTCGGCCTGCTGAAGTATCTGCCGCTCGAAGCCGCGGATGCCTTCGGGGCCTTCGGTGACGGCCGCGTGGGCGTCCAGGGTTATGCCGCCGGTATCCACGATGCCGTAGGAAGGCGCGTTTTTACGGCGCACAATGCCTTCCATGCGGTCGCGGGTGACGCCGGGGCGGTCGTGGGTAATGGCCCGGTTGCTGCGGATGAGCCGGTTGAACAGGGTGGACTTGCCCACGTTGGGACGGCCCACAAGCACTATTTGGGGAAGGGAAGAGGACATTTCAACAACCTTGCGGGAAAAGTAACGGACGAAATCTTGTCGGATTCGGGGCGTACAACCTGCCTGAGGCGGCGGCAACTGTCAACTCCGCGCCGCACGACATCCGGGGCAATCGCGCGAACGAAGATAATTTATTGGAAATATTGGTAATTCATGCGTCGGTTGTTAAAAATCTTTCTCGTTATTTCAAATAGTTATGCGCTTCTTGCGATTGCCCCGGCACGACATCAGCATGTCGGAGTACGCCGCGGAACGGCGGCACACGATCTCCTTTCCGCAAGGGGACGTGCATGTTAAGGATATTCCTCGGGAGACGCCTGCGCCGCCCGCTCCAGCACGGTCGTGATGCGCGCGGCGGCGTGTCCGTCGCCGAAGGGAGTGGAGCGGGAAGGAATGCCGGACCGTTCCTGTGCCAGAAGCTCTTCCGCGGCCTGGAGAATGCGCTCTTCCTGTGCGCCCACGAGACGGCAGAATCCCGCCTCCACAGCTTCGGGCCGCTCCGTCACCTCCCGCAGCACCAGCACCTGTTTGTTCAGGGAGGGAGCTTCTTCCTGCACGCCGCCGGAATCGCTCATAATGAACAGCGCCGCATCCATGGCGCGGAGAAATTCCTTGTACCCCAGCGGCGGAATCAACAATATATTTGCAATGTTACCCAGTTCGGCGCGGACGTGTTCCCGGATACGCGGATTCAGGTGCACGGGATAGACGAAAAAGAGATCGGGGTGGCGTCGGGCCAGAGTGCGCAGAGCGTTGCAGATGTGTTGCAGACCTTCCGCGCCGAGTTCGCGCCGGTGCACGGTCACCAGGACATACGAAAGACCTTTGCGCAGCAGGGCTTCCATTGCGGGGGGGAGCGGGGGCGGCGCGTCCCGGATTCCTTCACGCATATAAAGCAGCGCGTCCACGATCGTGTTGCCGGTGATGTGGATGCGGGATTCGGGAACGCCTTCCCGGCGCAGGTTGTCCGCCGCCGTCGGCGTGGGAGCGAAATGAAAACGGGTTGCCAGCGTCGCTACACGACGGTTCAGTTCTTCGGGAAAAGGCTGTTGCAGATTGCCGCTGCGCAGGCCCGCTTCCACATGGCCCACGGGAATGTGGCGGTAAAACGCGCACAGGGCCGCGATCATGACGCTGGTGGTGTCTCCCTGCACCAGCACGCACCACGGACGCCGTTCTTCCAGGAGGGCGTCCATGGTGTTGAACAATCTTCCCGAAAGAGCGGCCAGACTTTGTCCCCGAGTCATGAGGCGCAGTTCGAACTCCGGCGCGATGTCGAAGGCCGCAAAGGCCTGCGCCAGCATCTCCCGATGTTGCCCGGTGGAACAGACGCGGGGACGCAGGATGGAGGACTCGGACATCCGGCGGATCACCGGAGCCATCTTGATGGCTTCCGGGCGCGTGCCGATGATGATCAAAACGTCTTTCATGCCTTCTCCGTTGTTACCCGGCGCGCCGTAAAGCCTCGCCCTTCAGCTCGGGGATATAAGGCGCGCTTTAACCGGAATTTTTGCCTTTCATTGGGCGTTTGT
>CASQEL010000028.1 GCA_949427775.1 uncultured Desulfovibrionaceae bacterium | reverse complement strand
TAGTACACAGAAATTTTAGATGTTTCTGTGTACTAGAGCAGATTCACTTTGACTTTTTGCAACGTCAAAGGTGAAGACACGCCCGCTCCGGCATAGTACAGCGCACATACAATGCGCTTATGCCTTCGCGGCGGTCGCCCGCTTACGCGGTCGGAGCGCTTTCACCATCAAAATGCTCCAGCGCCGCCAGAGCGCGCCGCGCCTCGGCCTCCACAGCGGCCCGCAGGGCCGCCGTCTCCCCGGCATCCGCGCCCGTGACGGCCGCCCGCTCCAAACGTTCCCCGGCCTCGCGCAGGCGGCGCAGCCCCAGGGCGCCCGCGGAATTTTTCACCGCATGGGCCAAACGCCGCAGCTCGTCGTCGCGCGTCGTCTTGCGCAGGGCCTCCAGTTGCGTGGGCAGCTCCCGCGCGAACACGCCGCACAGGCGGCGCAGCAGGGCTTCCGCCCCATCCAGGTCCGCCAGGGCGGCCGCACGATCAAATACCTCGCTATCCCCCTCCGCCGCGTCGATCCGGACGGCACGATCCGCCTGTCCGCGCTCCGCACCCGCTCCGGAGACGTTTCCGGCCCCGGCCTCCGGAGCGGACGGCGCTCCGTCTCCACGGGCGCTGTTTTCGGCCGAAGCGTCTTCCGGAATCGGCGCATCCTCTCCGAACCGCCGATCTTCCGGCAAGGAGCGCGGCTGTTCTCGCGCCGGTTCCGGACGCGTATCCGCACCGTCAGACCCGCGCGGCGGAGAGGCCGGACGCGGTCGGACGCGCTCCAGCGCGCGCAACAGCGCGTCCGGACGGAGAGGCTTGAGCAGGCGCTCCGCAATGCCCAACCGTTCCAGCGCCGCCCGCTCGTCCTCGTACAGCGAGGCGGTCAGGGCCACGACGGGCAGATCGGCGGGCGCTTTCGTCCGCCCTTCCCGAACCAGACGGGCCACTTCCAGACCGTCCGGACCGGGCATGCGCAGATCCAGCAGCATCACGTCCACCGCGCGGGATTGCAGCAGACGCAGGGCGGCCCGGCCGTCGCGCGCCACAAGCGCCTCGTATCCGGCCCCGGAAAGCACCTGCTCGAAATAATAGGCATTGACGCTGTTGTCCTCGGCCAGAAGCACCCGGACGTTGCCGCCGCAACAATCCGTGCCCGGCGACGCGGACGGCGCGGCCGCTTGCGGCGGATCGCAAGGTTCCAGACGCGCGCTGAGGACAAAACAGGCCCCCGGTCCCGGCGTGTCCTCCAGCACCACGTCGCCGCCCATACGCCGGGCGATTTCCCGGGCGATGCCCAGCCCCAGCCCCGTGCCCTCGCGCTCACGGGCCGCGCTGCCCCGCTCAAAGCGCTCGAAAATGGTTTCCCGTTCGTCCGGGGAGACGCCCGGCCCCGTATCCCGCACCACGCAGCGCAGCGCCACGGCGGGAGCCGTCCCGTTTTCCGACGCGACGGACACATGCACCCCGCCGTATTCGGTGAATTTGACGGCATTGCCGATCAGGTTGCCCAGGGCCTGCCGCAGCCGGAACTCGTCCCCGCGCAGCCATTCGGGCGTCTCGGCGGCGACCTCCGCCTTCAGCGACAATCCCCTGGAGGCGCAGATCGGCGCGAAAAGATCCAGACAGCGGGCCACGGCCGCGCGCAGCGCGAACGGGCGCGGCGTCAGACGCAGCCGCCCGGCGTCAAGCGCGGCGTGATCCGTCAAATCCGTCACCATTTCCAGCAGGGCTTCGGCGGCCTCGCGCAGATACCGGCGCGCCCGGATCTGCGCCTCCGCATCGCGGGAGTCCGCCAGAATTTCGCTCATGCCCAGAATGCCGGTCAACGGCGTGCGCATGTCGTGGCTCATGTTGGCCAGAAAGGCGCTCTTCATGCGGTTGGCTTCTTCGGCCAGCACCCGGCGGCGGTTGATGGACAGGGCCGTTCCGCCGATGCCCACCACGCCCGTCAGCCCCATGAACGCATAGGCCAGGGCGAGGCTGCGATTGTCCTCATGCAGGGCGGCCAGAAACGGCCCCGCGTCGAGGCTGACGCTGATGCCGCCGCGCAAGTCTCCGGACTGATTGTCCCTGTGGCAGGTCAGGCAGCTCCGATCCGCGCGCAGCGGCGCCATGTACCGGTACTGCGGCCCGGTTTCGCCCTCCTCCAGACTGAACACCTCGACCGCGCCCGCCACGCAGCGCCGCAAGGCCCCGTATTCCCAGATATCGGCCCGGTTTTCCGGGCGCAGGGGGTCCAGACTGGTGATCCGGAACGACGCCCCGTGCGCAAGGCTCAGCTCGCCTATCTGGCGGCTCATGTAGGCCGGATTGATCAGCACCAGGCGCGTGCCGTCTCCGAGTTCCAGCGTCCGCTGATCCCCGGGAATCCAGGGATTGGCCGCGCCGTAGGCGCTCTCGCGCACATACACGCCGCCGTGCCGCGAGTTCCAGGCGCGGGCGTCCACGATCTGCGCGTACAGCGTGCGCGTCTGGATCAGGGCCAGCTCGCCGGTGTGGGCGTCGCTGACGTCCACGGCCCGCTTGCCAAGCAGGCCGATCAGCAGACACCAGCATATGCTCAGCAGCAACGGCAGACGCAGGGTATTCCAGGACAAAGTTCGCGGCATGTCCCGCTCCCTTGACGCGGCAGGCCGCACGCGCGGCGGGAGCGCGGGTCGCCGTTCCCTTTGCGAAACGGCCCGACCCGGCCGCGGGGGTCGCGGCCCTTCCCCCCGGCGCGCCCGTCCGACGGCATGCCGTAGTCAGTGTTTTCTGAAAAATTGTCAGATTTTTATGAACAGAGCAAGCAATTTATCGGAAATACTTCGCAATAATCATGGAACCCGCGCATTTGCCATTGTATTTTGCCTTCCGTGAACCTGTTCGCTTCCGGCATGGATTTTGATATGTTTTTCCCAAATGCCGTCATGGGGGCGGTATTTCCACGCACGCGGGCGGACCCCGGCTGCCGGGTCGAACGACGGGCGACGGGGCATGCCGTCCGCTCGCGCACGCGCCCGGAGCCGCGGGTTTCGGGAGAGCGGCCGGGCCGGTCCCGCCGCGCTCTCCTCCGGCGGGACCGGCCCGACGGGGAGAGAAAATACACAGAGCAAGGAGGCTGTTTATGGGAACACCCCGCAATGGTCCGGGGCTCAAGGTCTTTCTGGGCGGCCTTGCGGTGGGCGTCGTGCTGCTGGCGGGCCTGGCCCTCGGCATGCGCATGACGGATCAGCGCCCCTTCTGCGCAAGCTGCCACCTCATGCAGGAAGCGGCCGTCACGCACAAACTGTCCACGCACGCCAACATAGCCTGCAACGAGTGCCACGCGCCGGCCAAGCTGGCGGCCAAGCTGCCCTTCAAGGCGGCGGAAGGCATCCGCGACTTCCTGGGCAACATCAGCGGCAAGGACGTGCCGATTCCGGTAAGTTTGCGCACCAGGGACGTGGTCAACGCCAACTGCAAGCGCTGCCATGCCATGACCAACATGAACGTGGCCAGCATGGAAGCCAAGCCCTACTGCATCGACTGCCACCGCAGCAACGCGCACATGCGTCAGAAGCCTATCAGTACAAGGACGGTAGCCTATGAATAAGAGGATGTTCAGCATCGGTTTTGTGGCCGCGGCCCTGACGGGCGCGGCGCTGTTGTCCGGGTGCTCGGATGTGGACACGGAACTGAGCACCCCCAAATACAAGACCGGACTCGCCGCCGACGAGCTGCGCAGCTCGCCCTTCAAGCCTGTTTTTCCCAAGCAGTACGCTTCGTTCGAACAGAACGACGAGTCCACGGTCATGACCGAATACAAGGGTTCCGTGCCCTATCATAAAAACGACATCACGAACCCGCTGCCCAAGGGCTTCAAGCACGCGCAGCCGTACCTGAAAAACCTGTGGCTCGGCTACCCCTTCATGTACGAGTACAATGAAGCCCGCGGCCACACCCACGCGGTAGAGGATTTTCTGAACATCGACCGCATCAACCGCTATGCGGAAAAGGGCGGTCTGCCCGCCACCTGCTGGAACTGCAAGACGCCCAAGATGATGGAATGGGTCAAGCAGTACGGCAACGGCTTCTGGACCAAGGACGTCAACGAGTTCCGCACGCAGCTCGACGCGCGGGATCACTCCATCGGCTGTCCGACCTGCCATGATCCGCGGACCATGGAACTGCGTCTCTATTCCGAGCCGCTCAAGGACTGGCTGAAGCGTTCCGGCCGGGATGTGAACACGATCTCCCGCAACGAAATGCGGACGCTGGTCTGCGCCCAGTGCCATGTGGAATACTACTTTACCCACAAGGACAACGGCCCGGCGGCCCGGCCGGTCTTCCCCTGGGACAAGGGCAAGAACCCCGAGGACATATACCAGTACTACAAGAATCACGGTCCCAAGAACGGCCCGTTCTCCGACTGGGTGCATCCCGCCTCCAAAACGCCCATGATCAAGATGCAGCATCCGGAATATGAAACCTTCATCGACGGGCCGCACGGGGCCGCGGGCGTGTCTTGCGCCGACTGCCACATGGCCTATCGGAAGGTGGACGGTCAGAAGATCTCCAGCCACTGGTGGACCGCGCCGCTCAAGGATCCCAACATGACCGCCTGCCGCAAGTGCCACGCGGACAAGAGCCCGGAATACCTCAGGGAGCGGGTGATCTACACGCAGAAGAAGACCTATGATCAGTTGATCAAGGCTCAGGATCTCTCCGTCAAGGCCCATGAGGCCGTGCGTCTGGCCGACGGGTATACCGGCGAGAAGGCCGCCGATTACGACGCCCTGATGCGGGAAGCCCGGGAAATGGTCCGCAAGGGCCAGCTCTTCTGGGATTACGTTTCCGCGGAGAACAGCGTAGGCTTCCACAACCCCGCCAAGGCCCTGGACACGCTCATGACCTCCATGGAATGCAGTCAAAAGGCCGTGGATCTGGCCGAACAGGCCACCAGGTACGGCATCTCCTCGGCCCTGGCCGGGGACATCCGGCAGATCGTGCCGCCCATCAAGGAGATGAGCCGCAAGTTGCAGCAGGACCCCGCCTTCCTCCAGACCAACCCCTGGCTGAAGCTCCTGCCCGTGCTCCCCAAGGCCGATCAGGTCTGGGACGGACAGAAGAAGCTTACCGGGGCAAACGCCGGGTAATCCGTCTCTGAAGCCGGGCGTCGCATAGAGCATTTACGCTCTAAAGCGCGTCAAGGCGAATCCGCTCTGGGACGCCGACGGCACGGGCCGCTCCTGAAAAGGGGCGGCCCTTCTTCTTTCCCGCATTTTCCGCTGTTACGAAAAAAATCCGCAACCGCAATGCGGAATAGGCTTGCCATTGCGGTCAGCTCATGCTTAAATACTTCCAAGAGGCTGAAATTACAAGATAATCTTAAAAATATCTAGAGAAATTCTTTACTATGAACAACACACTATCCCGCCGTCTGCCCGCCCTCTGTCTGGCGACGCTGCTGTTGTTCTGCGGCGCGTGCGGCACCATGCGGCAGCAACCCCCGCCCGATTTTTCGGGAGCCTCTCCCCAGGCCCGCAAGGTACTGCAAACCGCATATTCGCAAATGGGCAAGAAATATCGCCTGGGAGGCGCATCGCCGCAAAAGGGCTTTGACTGCTCGGGGCTCATCTGGTGGAGCTACAGACATCACGGCATCAAGGTGCCGCGCATCACGGCGGATCAGGCCAAAGCGGGACGGGCCGTCTCCAAAAAGGCGGCCAAGCCCGGCGATATTGTCGTCTTCCGTACCGGTTCCAGTCCGCGGGGATTGCATACCGGACTGTACTCCGGCAACGGCACGTTCATTCACAGCCCGCGCAAGGGCGAGCGCGTGCGCATGGAAAGCATAGAGGTGCCCTACTGGAAAAAGAAGCTCATCGGTGTACGGCGCATCGTGCGTTGAATGACGCGCGACGCCGCAAGGACGCCCGAACGGATTGCGCGGCGGAATGGTTTTCCGTTCCGACTCCGCGTCCGTTTGGACATCGTGTCAGAGGTTTCGGCGTTCCACCCCCGCGCAACGGGCGTGAACGCGCTCCGCAACATGCCGCAATCCGCTTCCGCATGGCGCGGCCCCTGCCGGGCCGCCGCGTGCGGGACGCGCTGGAGGTCATATGCGCAAACGTTTATCCGCCGGGGCGGACAGCTTGCTCAGCATTGCCGACATAGCTCGCCATTTTTCCCTGCCGGAATCCACAGCGCGATTCTACTGCAAAAAGTTCGCGCGCTTCATGCCGAGTCTGGGAGACGGGCGACGACGACGATACAGTCCGCGCGTTCTGGAAGTCATGGAAACCATTCTGGAGCAAATGCGGGTTTCCCGCACTTCCAGCGCCGTGGAAATGGCGCTGGACGGTCGTCTTGAGAACATGACGGAGGTTGCGGCCACGCCGGAGGCGGAGACGCCGCCGCGCGGGAACGCGACGCCCGAAGACGGCACGAGCCGGTTGCTGGAGCAGCAGACCCATCTTATGCGGGACATCGCCGCCACCTTGCGGATGCTGGCCCTGCGTGAGGAGGAACTGCGCGTTCTCAGCGACACGGCCCGAAAAGCCTCCGAAGAAAACGCCCGGCTGCGCGAGGAAATGTGGAACCTCCGGCACCGTCTGGAGACGACGGAAAAGACGCAGCAGGATGATCTGGAGCGGCTTCGGGCCTGCGTGAGCCGGCTTATCGCCCAACGCAACAACGGCACGGGCGCGCCTTCCGGTTCCAAGCCATAGGGTCAGCCCTCAGTACAACGCCGTCCGCGAAACGCCGCATGGTTTCGGCCTGCGAGGCGCACGGCACACATCGGCCGAAGCCGCGGTGAACCTGCCGCAAGGTCATTGACGGCCGTGCAACGCCCCGGGCGTTGCGGCAGGCTGGGTACTGAGGGCTGACCCTGGAACATTTTCAGGTTGAAATGCGCTCTTGGGGGCTGCTCGCCCCCCCCCGGCAGGGGAATGATTCCCCTGCACCCCCAATGGCCGGTCGGCGCTTTGCGCCGACCGGCAAAATGGAGGGTCCGGGGGCATGATGCCCCCGGCGGGGTGTGGGGCGGAGCCCCACATCTTTTGGAGCATTTCAACGACGGTTTCCGGCGAATGCCGTATCGCCGCGATTGGGGCGCTGAAAAGGGAGGAGCTTTGAAGCTCCTCCCTTTGGGTTGCGCGGAGGCTCGTAACCGCGCTCTATGCCGTGCGAGGCGATATGCCGCTCGCCGCGTCACGGTTTTTCCGGAGAACACGCCGGGCGGACGCCCGCGTTTTCTTCCTCCGAAAATTATTTCTTCCGGGCCTGCGAGAGGGCCATGTCCACGGCGTCCTTGAACAGATCATAGGACAAAGCGCCGCGCACCACCAGATTATTGACCAGAAAATAAGGCGTGCCTTCCACGCCGAGCCGCTGCGCGTCAGCCAGATCCTCGTCGATGATCGCCGTGGCCTTTTTGTTTTTGAGATCGGCGGCCAGTTTCCGCATATCGAGCCCGGCATTTTTGGCGGTTTCCTTGAGAAACGGCTCGCCGTCAGCGATCAGCCGTTCGCGCTGTTCAAAAAATTCCGTATAGAGCTTCCAGGCTTTTTCCGGATTCTGCAACGCCGCGGCCACAAAATATTCCGAGGCCATGCGGCCGGGCGTATCCTTGCCGAGCGGCATGTGTTTGAAAATGTACCGCACATTGTCGCCGTAATCGCCGAGAATGCGGGTCAGGGTAGCCGCTCCCTGCTGACAGTACGGGCAGGTGAAGTCCGAGAAGGCCACGATGGTCACGGGCGCGGCGGCCGGTCCCATGACGGGACGGTTGGCCAGGGCGACTTTTTTGGGCTGCTTCATGTCTTCGCGCCACTGCCCCTCCAGACTGCGCTTGCGCCGCAGGGTGGAGCCCTGCTGCGCTATATCCAGCACCGACTCGCTGTTCTGACGCAATACTTCCATGACCAGTTCCGGTTTTTCCTGAAAAACCTGCCGCAGCATTCGGGCCAGATTTTCTTCCGTGACAGGCTGCGCGGCCCGCGCGGGAGCGGCCATGCAGACGAGCGCCAGCGCCAGAGCCGACAGGAATTTTGCTGTTTTCATGATTTTTCTCCTTTGTATGCCGCCATCAGGGGCGGCCATGCCGTCCGGGATTTCTTTCGCCGCCGGTCCCGAACGCCGACTTCAGCACGCGGTTTGCCGCTCGCCCTCCAGCCTGATCTGGGCGGAGGCGTCTTCAATTTTAAACAATAATTCTTCAAAATCCACCGGCTTCATCAAATATCCGAACGCCCCTGATTCCATGGCCGTCACCGCCGTCTGCATATCGGCATGACCGGACAGCAGGATGACCGGGATTTGCGGCCAGCCTTCGCGCATGTGCGCAAGCGCGGCCACCCCGCCCATGCCCGGCATTTTGACATCCATAATCACCACATGCACCGGTTCGGCGGCCAGCATCTCCAGCGCGGCCTCGCCGCTTTCCGCCGCAAGGCACACATAGCCGCGCCGTGTCAGACGCAGACGCAACAGCTGCGTGACATCGTGTTCATCATCCACCAGCAACAGGCGCGTTTTGTTTTCCATGGGCTCTCCTTTTCCCGGGCTCTCGGCAACCTCCGCCCAATCCCGGAACACCGTCGCCGCCTGTATCGACGACGCACGGTACGCCGGAATGCCGTTTTTCACAATATGATCGGCACGCATGGCTTCAACGTTTACCTTCTCTGTCCATGCGTGGCAAGACCGCTCCGCTTCCGCCGCACGCATATGGCGGATCGCTCCTTTAGCCCGGCAATACGGACGCCATCGCACTTCCTCCACGCGCGCATGGCGGATCACAAAATGTATTCGGCTGCCGCCGGAAACCGACAGTAACCGAACAAGAAACCTTGACGCAACGTTGTCCATCCACTATGAGAATCCCTGTGCGTATATATGTTTCATGTGAAACATGAAAAGGGTTAAGAACAGAACCTGTTTCCCTATCAACCCCCAGGATCTGCCTATCAGAACCTGTCAGTCAAGGAGCTGCCGTGGCCCGCATCATCGCCATAGCCAACCAGAAAGGCGGCGTCGGCAAAACGACTACCGCGATCAATCTTGCCGCCTCTCTGGCCATCATGGAAAAAAAAGTCCTCTGGGTGGACTGCGACCCTCAGGCAAACAGCACCAGCGGCCTGGGCGTGGCGCAGGAAACACTGCGCGAGAACCTCTATACGGCGTTTTACGAACCCGACAAAACGCGTACAGCCATCATCGCCACCAACGCCCCCTACCTGTATCTGCTGCCCGCCTCCACGGATCTGGTGGCTGTGGAACTGGAGCTGGTGGATAAAATGGCGCGGGAATATTATCTGTCGGACTGCCTCAAGCCTGTGGAAAGCGACTACGAATATATCGTTCTGGACTGCCCTCCTTCTCTGGGCCTGATTTCCCTCAATGCGCTGTGCGCGGCGCGCGAGTTGCTGATCCCCCTCCAGTGCGAGTTTTTTGCGCTTGAAGGCATCGTCAAACTCCTCCAGACCTACGAACAGGTCAAACGCCGCCTCAATCCGCAACTCGGCCTGCTGGGCGTGGTGCTCACCATGTACGACATGCGCAACAAGCTGACGCATGAAGTACAAAGCGAAGTGCGTCGTTGCTTTCCGGATCATCTTTTCGAGACGGTGATTCCCCGCAACGTCCGGCTGTCCGAAGCGCCAAGCCACGGCAAATCCATCATCCACTACGACATCAAGTCCAAGGGCGCGGAAGCCTACCTGAACCTGGCCAAGGAGGTGGTCTTGCGCCGCTCCGGCCGCAAGGAGGCCCCAGGCATGGAACAGTCCGTGATGTCGGAAAGCTGTCAGGTCTGCCCCCAGTAAAACGCTGCCCGCGAAACGCCGCATGGTTTCGACCGACGAGGCGCACGGGGCGACGCTGTAGTACGCCGCCGCAAAGGCGATGATTGCCCCGCAACGCCGCGAGACGGAGCACGGCGTTGCGGTGGGCGGATCACTGAAAGACACGCCCGCTCCGGCATGGTTCAGCGCAAATGCATTGCGCTTGCGCTTTCGCGACGACCGCCTGCTCCCGCAGTGGACAGAACATTTTCAACATGAAAATACGCCAGTACCATATAACTCCTAATTTTTTGTATATATGTCCCGGCCTTTTTGGAGGATTGTCGCTGAATGCAAAGGAGTCACAGCAAATAGGCAGATGTATACAGCGCCGGGGTCAGCGGACACTGCCTTCCAACCCGCATGAGGTGCGGATGTGCGGGCGCCGGCATCCAAAATTCAACCGCCGGAAATCCGCGCCGGCCGTGATGTTTCTACGAATGTTGCGTCCGCTGAACCTGGCTCACAGGTGTGCATTCGAGCACGCAATGATCGCGGAAATGCTTCTTGCGGACGGTACTGCCGCACTTTCGGCAACGGAACACCAGCAGTCCTCCCAGATTGGCATTGGTAAGATGAAAGGGATGCGCGGGGTCTTCCTCCCAGTTTTCCGTGGCCGCGCCGCAGTGCCCGCACCGGACGTCAGGCGTATAAGGATATTTGAAATCCCAATAGTCTTTGAATTCCTGAAGCGCCGCCAGAGGTTCGGGCTGTTGCAGCGGATCGTCCGCGCCGGTCATCCGGCGCTCCGCGGCGAGAACATGTTTTTTTACCGTTTCCCACAGCGGCAGGGACAACTGCACGGCGGACGGCGCGCCCGCCGCATCGACGACATACTGAACATGAATTTCCTTGCGGGCCATGAATCGCTCCCGACGGCATTCCCTTCGGCGGGTCCGCCGTCTGTCGTTAAAGGATTTTGCCTGAAAAACGCCGAATAACCCCATGCGCTCCGTGCGCTGTAAAATCTATGACGGTCACAAGTCGCCGTTGTCAAGGAGACAAACAATGAGCAGCATGCAACGCGGTCTGGGACGGGGACTGGATACCCTCTTTTCCAGCGCGGGACCGGAACCCGCTCCGGTCTCTCCCTCCGAGGTGACGCAAATTCCTCTGAGCGCCCTGTTTCCCAATCCTTCGCAACCCCGGCGGCATTTCGACAAGGAAGCCCTGGAAGAGCTGGCTGCCTCCATCCGCACGCAGGGCATCATCCAGCCCTTGCTGGTGCGTCCCAAACCCGACAGCGACAACTATGAAATCGTCGCCGGAGAACGCCGCTGGCGCGCCGCCAAACTGGCCGGGCTCGGTCAGGTGCCGGTGCTGGTGCGCTCTCTCAGCGATGAAGAAGTCATGGCCGCCGCGCTGATTGAAAACCTCCAGCGCGAGGATCTCAACCCTATCGAAGAAGCGCAAGCCCTGCACGCGCTTCGCGAGCAATGCCGCCTGACCCAGGAAGAACTGGCCGCACGGCTGGGCAAAAGCCGCCCCGCCATCGCCAACGCGCTGCGTCTGCTCCAGCTTTCTTCCCAAGCCCAGGACGATCTGCAACACGGACGCATGAACGCGGGACACGCCCGGACTCTGCTGGCCATTTCCGCCCCCGACGCCCGGGAACAACTCCGCCTGGCCATCCTGCAACGGCAGCTCACGGTGCGGGAGGCGGAAGCCGCCGCCATGCGCTGGAAAACCGACGGAACATTTCCCTGGCAGGAAGCGTCCGCCGCCGCTCCCACGTCACAGCCCCGGCCCACAGGGCGCGGCAAATCACCGATCATCAAATCCTTGCAACAACTGCTCAGTCGGGAATTTGCGGTACGGGCTTCTGTCAGCGGCAGTCCGGAAAAGGGCCGGATCACCCTCTGCTACGAGTCGCCGGAAGAATTGCAGACCCTGCTTTCCCGCTTCGGTCTCCGCGCCGCCGACGCTCCGGCGAACGATCAGGAAGCGCAATAACTTTCGCGCCGCCGACGCTCCGGCGAACAATCACGAAACGCGGGAACTTCGCGCCGCGCCCGTCCGCGCGAAAAGCCGGAAAACCCTTCGGGGTCTTCCGGCTTTTTCGTATGCCGCACACAGTCTGCCGAACGCCCCCGGTCTGGAACCGACAGAAAAAACATGCCGTGCCACAATGGCGGGATAAAACATCTTCAGGTTGAAATGCTCCAAAAGATGTGGGGCTCTGCCCCACACCCCGCCGGGGGCATGATGCCCCCGGACCCTCCATTTTGCCGGCCGG
>CASQEL010000027.1 GCA_949427775.1 uncultured Desulfovibrionaceae bacterium | reverse complement strand
GGGTTTGGGGGCGAGCAGCCCCCAAGAGCGCATTTCAACCTGAAATGCTCTATCGGCTGTGGAAGCGCTGCCGAAACTCCGGCAGCTCCCGGTCCGCATCAGGCTCACGCCCGGCGACAAGACATTGCAGATGCCTGACGACCGCGTCCAATTCCAGAAAGACATGGCGTTTCTCTTCGCCGGGCCCCAGCAGTTCCCAACGGGACGCGCCGTGCAAGACCTTGTTCCGGGAATGGAGTCGGCGGGATTGCACGGCGTAACGCACCGTGATCTCCCCTCCGGGCGTTTCCAGCCGCAGTTCCGTCCCCGTCTGTTCCACCCGGAAGCCCGCCGGGTTGCCCGCCAGATCCAGGAGTTCCCGCACCGCCGCGAACATGAACGCCATCTGCTCCTGCAACGGCATCGCCAGGTTGTACTCCCGCGTTTCCTCTTCGGTTTTGCGAATGCGATCCTGAAAATTTCTGCGGGCTTCAGTATATGTCCCCAGTCCGCTGCGGAAAATGCGCACCAGAACGAGGAGCGTCACCACGCCCAACCCGCCCATAGCCAGTATTTCCCCACTCAACCAACTCTGTATATTCATGGTCATATCCAATCGGCGGCGTATCTCTCCGGTCGCGAGGCGACACCCTTTCCGAATTCCGGCGGCGTGCCTCCGCGCCGCGGAGGTTTTCCGGGATTTTTTTCACAAAAATTGCCGCGCTCCGCGCGGCCTCCGGCAGGAAGCGCTTCCCTTTTTACGCCGGAGCAGGTATCAAAACAGAACTATTCCTTGCATGCAAGGGGGCGCGCGACGGCATCACGGGGTGACGGCGGCGCGCCGCCTCGTCGCTTTCCGCGACGTCATAATGATGAAGAAAGGGAGTACACCATGTCCAATCCTTTGGAAACGCAGCGCACATACGCACTGGTCGGCACAGGAGGCTGCGGCAAGACTTCGCTGGCGGAGATGCTGCTCTTTCAGGCCGGCGTCATCAAACGCCTCGGCGCCATTGAGGAAGGCAGCACCAGTTGCGACTACGAGCCGGAAGAAATCCGTCGCCGCGGCTCCATCCAGCCCGGCTTCGCCACCTATCTGTGGGACAAGAACCGTCACTTTATGGTGGACGTCCCCGGCGACGGCAACTTTACCGGCGACATGGCTTGCCTGCTCAAGGGAGTGGACGCCGCGGTCTTCGTCATGGACGCCGTGGACGGGGTGCGCCCTCTGACCAAAAAAATATGGCGCATGGTCCGCGCGGAAAATCTGCCCTCCATCGTCTTCATCAACAAGCTGGATCGGGATCGCGCCGACTTCCAGATGGCGTTCGACGGCCTGGGATCGGTGCTGGGCATCAAGGCTGTGGCCTTGTACGTGCCCATTGTGAAAGATGACAGCCTGTTGGGCGTTGTCGACGTTTTTGCCGGAAAGGCCCTGATGTTCGGCGAGGACGGCGCGGTGATCGAAGCTCCCGTGCCCGCGGGCATGGCCGAGGATGTGGGCTACATGCGCGACGTCACCGTGGAGAACATCGCCGAATCCGACGAAGTCCTCATGGAAAAATATCTGGAGGAAGGTTCGCTTTCTCCCGAAGAACTGTCTTCCGGCCTGCGCAAGGGCGTGCTTTCCGGGGAGCTGACGCCGGTGGTCGTGGGCGCCGCGCTGGAAAACAAGGGCGGCGCGCAATTGCTCGACGCCATTCAGCGCCTGTTCCCCTCACCGTCGGATCGGCCCGCGTTCGTCAATGCCGAAGGCGAGGAACGCGTCTCTTCGGACGACGCCCCGGCCGCCTGTTTCGTCTTCAAAACCCTGGCCGACCCCTTTGCGGGCCAGCTTTCCATCCTGCGCGTGCTCTCCGGAACCATCTCCTCCGACTCCACCTTGAAAAACATGCGCACCGGCGAACCGGAACGGCTGGGCAGCCTGCTCTACCTGACCGGAAAAACGCAAACGCCGTGCAAGGACACGCTGGGGCCGGGAACAATCATCGCCGCCGCGAAGCTCAAGAACACCCGCACCGGCGACAGCCTGTGCGACGAAAAAGCGCCCTTTGTCCTGCCCATGCCCGAACTGCCGCCGCAGCTCATCACCTACGCCCTGGCTCCCAAGGAAAAAGGCGATGAAGACAAAGTCTATGCCGCCATGCAAAAGCTGCTGGACGAAGACGTCACCCTCAAGCTGTCGCGCGATGAAGAATCCTCGGACATCCTCCTCTCCGGCATGGGTCAGTTGCATATCGAACTGGCCGTGGAAAAGGCCAAACGCCGCTATAAGGTCGACATCATTCTCAAAACGCCCAAGGTGCCCTACCGGGAAACCGTGCGCGGCAAATGCCAGGTGCAGGGCCGCCACAAAAAGCAGTCCGGCGGGCGCGGCCAGTTCGGCGACTGCTGGATCGAAATGGAAGGTCTGCCCCGTGGTTCGGGGTACGTGTTTGAAGACGCCATCGTGGGCGGCGTGATTCCCCGCCAGTATATTCCGGCCATCGACAAAGGCATCCAGGAGGCCGCCGCGCGCGGCTATCTGGCCGGATGCCAGGTGGTGGACTTCAAAGTCCGGCTCTACGACGGCAGCTATCATACCGTCGACTCCTCCGAAATGGCCTTCAAGGTGGCCGGTTCCCTGGCTTTCAAAAAAGCCATGGAGAGCCTCAAGCCCACGTTGCTGGAGCCCATCGTGTTGTTGTCCGTTTCCGTGCCTGACGAAAACATGGGCGATGTTATCGGCGACCTGTCTTCGCGGCGCGGCAAAGTGCTCGGCTCCGACTCCCAGGGCGGCATCACCGAAATCAAGGCCCATGTGCCCATGAGCGAAGTCCTGCGCTACGCCCCCGACCTGCGATCCATGACCGGCGGCCAGGGCGTGTTCACCATGGAATTCGATCACTATGAGGAAATGCCCCCGCAGCTTGCCGAAAAGGTCATTGCCGAGCATCAGAGCCACAAAACGGAAGAATAATCGCATTGCGTGCGACGCGACACGTTGGGGGAGGACCGAAACAGTCCTCCCCTTTTCATGCCCTATCGGACCGGCGTTTTGCGCATCAGAAAAACAGGGCCTACAGCCGCAATGGAGAACACCGCCATAAGCACATAGCTGCACTCCACGGAAAACAGCGAGGAAATCCAGCCGAACAGCAACGGAGTGATGATATTTGTCGCCCCGCGGAAAAACGTGTTGATGGAAAAAATGTCTTCATAGCCGTCCGTTGCTTCCACATCCTCCACCACAATGGTTTGCAACACGGGCACGGTCCCTTTGGTGACGATACCGAGCAACACGGACGCGCCGATAATGACGGAAAGCTCCTGTGCGGCCACGGCGATCACAAGCAACGCCGCCATGATCAGCTTGGATGCCACAAATACCCTGCGCGTGCCGAATGCTCCCACCATTCTGCCGCAGGCCATCTTTCCCACGAAACACCCCACAGTGAAGGCCAACGCGAACCCCCCGATGACCTTGGGATCGAATCCCTTGGCAAAGAGCAGAAACGGCAGGAACAAAAAGACTTGATCGCCGCTGAAGGCATCCAGCACGTTGGCGCTTGCCGACAACAAAACATGACGCTTGCGCAACAGGGCAAATGACGGAAAACGTCGCTGTTCCGTCCCCTCCGAGGCGCGCGGAGATGCGTTCGCCCAGCCGGAGCGCGCCGCCTTCAAAAAAAGATACCCCGCGAGACACAGCCCGGCCGCACCGTACAACAGGCAGACAAACCGCCAGCCCGGCATCCCCGCGATGGTGTACGCGGCGGCAAATCCGGCGAATGACGCTATGGGAATCCGGCCGATATCTCCGATGGCCGTAAAATCTCCCATGACTTTTCCCAGAGAGGCCCGCTGCGTATGGAGCGCCAGCCAGGCGAACGCCAGATTGTGAAACAAGCCCTGCCCCACCATGGCGACGATGAACAGTGTTCCGGAGAAAAGAAGATCCCGCGAAAAGGTGTTGGCAAAAAATCCGACGGCATACAGCAGGACAATGCAGGCCAGTGTTCCGGCAAAGCCGCATTTTCGGGAAAAAAATTTTGTCGACAATCCGGCCAGAGTGCCCGCCATGGTGGCCAGCGAAACAATGACGCCCGCGTCTTTCTCGCCCGCGCCAAAAGAGACGATCATGAAAGAGAGCAAAACAGGCACGCTGTCGAACAGGCCGTCCACAAAAATATGGACGGCGTTCAACCAAAAAACCGCGTTGCCGGGCGCTATTCCACCGCTCATTTGACCTCCTTCCCTGCCTGAAGGCCGAAGATTCCCCGCGGAGGCAATCTTGCGATGGCATCTCTGAGCGGGTTTCCGCTTCCACGAGACTGCCCGGAGGAACAAGACCCGGTTTTCGCCGCAAACATTCCCACATGGGGAATCTTACAGGTACGAACCAACCGCCTGTTCCCCCGGGTCTCACACTCTCTCCACAGGCTGACACGGCAGGCCCTGCCGCCGTGTCACCTGTCGGCACACAAAAAAGGCGGAAAGGCAAAAATTCCGGCAGGACGCGCGTATGTCCTCCCCCTGAAGGGAGAAGCCTTGCAATGCCATGCCGAAAAAAACGAGGCCGACAGGCAAAAGGCCGGGAAGAAGATTCCTCCCGGCCCTGTTCATCAGTGACGTGGCATACTCCGAAGCGTTTCCCCCGGGAAACAGCAGTATCCTCAAGCGATTCTGTCTCCGGTGCGGGAGCCGCCCCGTTCTCAATGCCCGGACGTCCCGTCCAGCCGGCTCTTTCCGCGTACAGTTTCCGCAAGTGCTCTGAAGCAATCGAGACGTCAGTATTGCTTCAAACGGACATGGGGTTAATTTTCATCTGTCAGACGCCGAAACGTCTTCTTGGTCGCCTTGCAGACCGGACAATGCCAGTCGTCGGGCAAATCTTCGAATTTTGTTCCCGGCGGAATCTTGCCGCGCTTGTCGCCCCGATCCGGGTCGTAGACATATCCGCAGTTGACAACCTGACAGCGCCACATATCCTTCGGCTCAGCCATAACAGCCTCCTTGCTATTCAGCGGCTTTGATCACAAATCCCTTGGAAGGACCGGTAGAAGACGGGGTGCCCGCGATTTTGGACAGATAGGTATCGCCCAGGTCGGCGATATGTCCGGCAATATTTTCAAAATACGTCTGGTGGGCCTGTTCTTCCTCGATAATGCGCTCGATCAGCCGGGCGCTCACGATATCGCCGTTTTCATGGCAGGTTTTGGAGAACTGGTTGTAAGCGTCGATGGTGCCGTCCTCCGTCTCCATATCAAAAGGATAGATGTCCTTCACGGCCTGCCCCTTGGTCACCTTGCCCTCCATGGCCGATGTGGGTTCGCCGCCCAGTTCCTTGATCCGCTCGGCAAAATTTTCGGCATGACGCATTTCATCAATGGCGATCAGTTTCATGTTGGCCGCCAGTTCGCCGTAGTCCTTGTCGTCCAGATTATAATGCTGGTTCATATACTGGTGAATGGCGTACAATTCCATGCTGCGGGCTTTATTGAGAACTTCGATGACGTTGTTTTTGCGTGTTTCTCTGGAAGCGGACATGTGCAACTCCTTGCGTATCAACAGGGTTAAGAATTCACTCTCCGGCGGAGCGATGCGCCGAACATACCGGGAAAACCGGCGAAACACCGGGGCATCGCGATAATCATAACCGCCGGAATGCCTGGTCTTCCCCTATTGCTTGCCCGCGCAACGCTCGCAAATGCCGTCGTATTCCACACGCGCCCCGATGATGGAAAATCCATCCACGGCAAGCCCCTCCACATCAGGGGCCGGGCGCGGCGTCATAATATCACCAATTCGTCCGCAATGTACACACCGAACATGCTGATGCCAGGAGGTGTCCCCATCAAAACGCTTGGTGGAACCGGCCGCTTCAAGCTTCAATATTTCACCCGTATCAGCTAAAAAATCAAGGTTTCTGTACACCGTCCCCAGGCTGATGCGGGGCAGGCGTTCCCGGACAATACTGTAAAGCTCGTCCGCTGTGGGATGACTTTTCAATTTACGTAATTCTTCAAGAATAACAGCCCTCTGACGTGTCATTCTGGTTTGAATCCGTGCCATAGGCCCTCCATAATTTAGTAAAAATTACTGTTATTGGATGGCGCTGTCAAGACTCGTGCGGCTTCCGCGCGCCATGACGCCGCGCCGTGCAGTAGCCGCAACGACATACGGCATCAGCCCGGACATGCTCCGGGCCGACGTTTTGGGAAAGCATTATGCTTTCCATCCATGCTGCGCTATGCAGTCGCCGCTTCTCCGGGAAAGACCTTTTGCAGAATATACACGACCACCATGATCCCCACGCCGAGCAAGTCAGTACGCAAACCGGGAAAAATCAGGGCGATGGCCGCGCCGATCAATGGGATACGCTCCCAGAGATGCAGGTCGCGCACCCAGTATCCCACGCTGGCGAAAGACAGGGAGGCGATGCCTATAGCCGCGGTTACGACGTAGAAGGCGATCTCCGCCGGCGTCGCGCCGATCATCAGCAGACCGGGGTTGTAACAAAAAATGTAGGGAATCAAAAAGCCCGCCAAAGCCATTTTGACCGCCATGAATCCCGTGGCGTTGGGATCGGCCCTCGCGATGCCCGCCGCCGCGTACGCCGCCAGGGCCACAGGCGGCGTCAGGTCAGCCAATATGCCGAAATACATGATGAACAAATGCGCGGCCAATACGGGCACATCAAAATGCTGAATGGCAGGCGCGGCGATGGTGGCCAGCACGATATACTTGGCGGTAGTAGGCAACCCCATGCCCAAAATGATGGAAGCGCACATGGTGAAAAGCAACGTCAGCATAAAACTGTCGCCCGAAAGCGTGACGATGGTGTTGGCGAGCTTGAGCCCCATGCCCGTCAGCGTGACCACCCCGATGACCAGGCCGGTACAGGCGCAGGCCGCGGCCACGCCCAGGGCCAGGCGTCCCCCGTTTTCCATGGCCTGCAGAATGTCCTTTCCTGTGGCGACGTTGCATTCCAGCAAGGCGGAAGCTTCGCTTTCATTATTATAGGACGCGCCCCGCCACGCCTTCCAGTTGTTGGCGACAGCCGAAATGATCACCGTGCTCAGAATACAGTAGTACGCGGCTTTGAGCGGCGTATACCCCTGCATCAGCAGGTAAATCAGCACAAAAATGGGAATCAGCAGATAGCCGCCCTCCCGCAGCACATGCCAGGTGCGGGGCAGGCGTTCCTTGGGGATGCCTTTCAATCCCAGCCGCTTGGCTTCCATATGCACCATGAAGCCCACGGCCAGATAATACAGCAGGGCCGGGATGAGCGCGGCCTTGGCGATTTCCACGTATCCCACGCCCAGGAATTGCGCCATGATGAACGCCGCCGCCCCCATGATCGGGGGCATGATCTGTCCGCCCGTGGAGGACGCCGCTTCCACCGCGCCCGCGAATGAGCCGCGATAGCCCACACTCTTCATCAGCGGGATGGTGAATGTGCCCGTGGACACCGTGTTGGCGACGGAACTGCCGGAAATGGTGCCGAAAAAACCGCTTGCCAGCACGGCCACCTTGGCAGGGCCGCCCACATAGCGCCCCGCGGCGGCCAACGCCAGATCGATGAAGAATTTGCCGAGTCCCGTGCTGTGCAAAAAGGCCCCGAACAGAATGAACAGAAACACGAAGGAGGCCGAAACACCCAACGGCATGCCGAAAATACCTTCCGTCGTCAGGTACATATGGGAAATGATGCGCGAAAAGGAAAATCCTCTGTGTCCCAACATGCCCGGAATATACGCGCCGAATTTTGCGTAGAGCAGAAACACCAGCGCCACCAGGGCGATGGGCAATCCCACGATACGCCGGGTGGCCTCCAGCACCAGCACGATGGCCAGCCCGCCCATGACGTAGTCCAGCGTGCCGGGGACATCCGCTTCCATCACGATAATATCGTAATTCCAGATGATGTAGCCGCAGACGACAGCCCCGAGGAATGCCAGGAGCACGTCGTACCACGCCAGTTTATGACGGTCGCCGTCGGCGCGGGCCGGATAGAGCAGATAGATGAGGGTGAGAACGAAACCGAGGTGGACGGATCGCTGAATCTGCGGCGCAAAAGCGCCCGCAGCCGCCGTATAAAGATGGAAGGCCGAAAAAAGAATGCACAGACAACGGATGGCCGAATCGAGCCATCCCTTGAAGGTTCTGTAGACGGCTTCCTTGTCGTATTTGGCGACGATTTCGGAAACATCCACGGTTTCCTGAACTTTTTCAACAGCGGCGGAGTCAAGTTTGCCCTCCAGGGCAAAGTTGCCCGCTCCCTCCTCCTTCACGATTTCCATCCGGTTCTTGTGGCTCATCTATCCTTTCCTTCCTGTGTTGCAATCCACAGTCGGCCGCATCCGCCGACTGATGCGTCGCCCTCGTCGTCCGTACGATTTCGCTCCGCGGACGCCGTGTTCACCGGTCCGCGTTTTCCAGCGAAAACGTCAACGCCGTGCCGGGAGGAGACAAGGTCTCCAGCGGCACGACACGGCACGTCCCGTCCCCCGGCAACAGCAGCGCATGCCGCGCAATCCGCCCTATCCGGACGTCGAAACGCGGCAGGGGCATATCAAACCCGGCAAGTACGATTTTTCCCCGCAAAAACGTCATGCGCTGTCCCGGCCCCGGTTCAAAAGGCAATCCGGCGCCGAAATCCTGATATATGGTACGCTTCAAACGGATGACGCCGCGCTCTGCCCGAAACCATTCCTCCACCGGACTTCTGGCGACGGAATGGATGAAGAGGATGCCGAACTCCTTCCCTTCCGCCAGAGGAACGGAAAAAACCGGACGACCGTCCGCCGTCCGCAGACACAACCGCTGTACGCCGGAAACAGCGCCGGATGTCTGCTCAAGCGACGACGCGCCGCACGGATCCGCCCATGCCGCAAGACAGCACAGCAGACGCCACACCCAGAGCTTTCGCACCGAAAACAGTTCCGCTTTCATGATGCGCGACAATGTGCAGACGATTTTCTTCGTCGCTCCCCGAAAATCCCGCTGCCGGGCCGTTCTTTTCTTTTCACAAGGCCATGCAGGCAAAAAATGTTGACACCCGAATCGCACAACAATGTCTCTCTAAAAAAGAAATATTGTGAAACTGCTCCAAAATCTGCAATACCCGCAGTATGAACCCGAGGCCATCCCAAGGCAAAATCACCTGAAATTATAACATACTAAAATTACTGAAAATATCTGATTGATCCTTGAATTTGACATATACATTTTCTTTGTAATGTCAGCGTATTACCAAATCGGATAATTTTGCCCCGGAGGCCATCCGGACAAGAGAGGGCCGGACGCCATGATCCACGACCGGAATGCCGCGAAGGCTGTTGTCCACCTCCGCGGCATTGCATGCTGCTGTATGCCGTAAAGCTTATCCATCAATAAGACGGAACACGTAGCAAGGGCGAGAAAAGCGCTCTTTTGGCGCGGAAGAGTGCGCTTTGCTCCAAATACTCGCCCGGCCCGAACGACCTGCGACCGCCTTCCCATCGGAACGGTCCGGCTCCGCCGCTCGTTCGGGCCGAATTCCCTTGAAGTCCGCCGGCGCAAAGCGCGTCTTCAACGCATCCGGCGCCCGCAAATGCCTTATTGCATGGATACGCCAAGGTACGAACGCCTACTTGAGCACGCCCTTTTCCTTCAGGAACTTCGCGGCTCCCGGATGGAAGGGAATGGTCACGCCGTCGGCGGCTTGCTTCAACGTGATTTCAGCCCCCTTGTTGTGCGCCTTGGCCACGGCGTCGACATTCTCAAACAACGTTTTGGTGATGGTATACGCCACATCGTCGGGCATATCCTTGTTCACCACCAGAATGGCCTGCACGGAGAGGGTCGGCACGGGCTGCGTCTGTCCGCGATAGGTATTGGCCGGGATGGCGTCCTTCACCAGATAGGGGAACTTCGCCACGATTTCATCGCTCTTGGCTCCGTCCAGCGGCACGAACACCACTTCCTGCGCGGTGGTGATGTCCTGGATGGCCGGATTGGGCGTGCCGATGGTGAACACGAAACCGTCAATGGCGCGGTCCTTGAACTGATCCGCGGTTTCGCCGTACGGCAGGAATATGGGCTTGATATTGTTATAGTCCAGACCGTAGAAACCGAACATCTGGCGGCAGTTCACCTCGTTGCCGCTGCCGCGCGCGCCCACGGACACCTTCTTGCCCTTGAAATCGCCCAACGCCTTGACGCCGCTTTCCTTGCCGGCGACCACATGCAGATATTCGGGATACAGGCGGGCGATAGCGCGCACGTCGCCGAGCTTCTTCTTGAAAGGTTCCAGACCGTTATAGGCGGCGTGAGCCACATCGTTCTGAACGATGGCCAGGTCCACTTCATTGGCCTGGGTCAGGCGCATGTTTTCTCCGGACGCTCCCGTAGCCTGGGCGGTAACGGACAGCGCGCCGTCGCTTTTGCTGGACAGGACCTGACTGATGGCCCCGCCGAGCGGAAAGTACACGCCCGACGTGCCGCCCGTGGCCATGGTCAGACGTTTGGCGTCGGCGGCAAAGGCAGCGGCGGCCGCCAGAATCAGCGCCGCGCTCAGGGCAAGCATACAGATGCGTTTCATGCGAAAGCCTCCTCAGGGAATGAATGATGATGGTTTTTTTCCTCAACAATCCGCGATCGGTTTCCGGCGGCTGACGAGCCTCATCACGATGCGGCAGACCCGCAGGACATGCCGCGCCCGCAGCCCGCCCGGACCATCGCCGGACTGCTCCGTCACCCGCGGCGGGAAGGAACCGCGCCGATTACCCACCCCAGACAGTTTCTCTTTTTTGTACAGCAGGCATTCTTCATATGCAAGAAAAATTGCGAGCAGGAGTCACCGGAAGCAAAAAGAGGAAACGCTGTTTATTAAAAAAACAATCCGACAATGGGAAATATTGTGAACGATTATTTAGTACAGATATATTTTTATGACATATATCAGAATAGCATATACAACATATAAGCTGTATTTATAATAATAAAAATATATTCTTCATTGCAATATATTTTTGCGATTGTATAAAAAGAATATATGCACATAAAACACAGTGATAGCATCCATTGAGCAACTATGGCGCATTGTGTATTCTTCGTCTGCTCTTTCCAACAAATTTGACCAATTTTACTCATTTTTTCATAGAGCAACAAGCCGCGGCGGAGGATGAGCGCCCGCGGAAATTTGCGGGACAGCAATTCTTTCTTGCAACAATACACGCTTCAGGGCATACTGCGCTGCTTCCAGTATTCCCCAAGGCAGGGTACACCATGAGTATTTTTCTTGTTGCACTGGGATTTCTGGCCGCAACCGCGGGCATTTCGGCATGCTTGTCCCTGGTTCCGCACATGCCTGCCGCCGTACGCGCCGCCAACGGCATCGGTCCTCTCGGCATTTTGCTCGGCTGTCTCGTCGGATTGTGCGCTGTTGTTTCCGGCCCCTGGGAAACCGCGCAGCAGTGCACGCTGCCCTGGGGACTGCCCTTCGGCAGCGGCCGCATGGGGCTGGACGCGCTGACCCGGCTTTTTTTGCTGCCGGTCTTCGGTCTCGGAGCCGTCTGCGCCGTCTCCGGCGGATTGGCCATGCGCCACTACCCCCCGCATGAGCACAACTTCGCCGCCCATTGGCTGTTCTTTACGCTGCTGGTGACCTCGCTGGCCCTGGTTTTCACCGCGCGTGACGCGGCCTTGTTCCTGCTGGCCTGGGAAGTCATGTCTCTGTCGCCGTTTTTCCTTATCGACTTCAATGACGCGGAACCTCAGGTCCGCGACGCATCCTGGGTGTATCTGGTGGCCGCCCACCTGGGGGCCGTGCTGTTGCTGGCCTTCTTCGCCTTGCTCTGGCAGCGCGCCGGCAGTACCGCCTTTGTCGATTTCACCGCGGCGCACGGTGTCGGCGGTTCTCTGCTGTTCGTGCTGGCCGTGCTCGGTTTCGGGGCCAAGGCAGGCATGGCCCCCCTGCACATCTGGCTGCCGGAGGCCCATCCGGCCGCGCCCAGCCATGTTTCCGCCCTGCTCTCCGGAGCGATGATCAACGCGGGCCTGTACGGCATTCTCCGGGTGCTGGAATTTTTCGGTCCCCTGGACGCCGCGCCGTCCTGGTGGGGTTGGGCGCTGCTGGGCGCCGGCCTGGGCACCGGCCTGATGGGCATTCTCAAGGCCATGGCTCAGACCAACCTCAAACGTCTGCTG
>CASQEL010000026.1 GCA_949427775.1 uncultured Desulfovibrionaceae bacterium | reverse complement strand
CTGCCGAGGGGTTTGGGGGCGAGCAGCCCCCAAGAGCGCATTTCAACCTGAAAAAGCTCTGGCGGGCGCGTGAGCGCACGCCCGCGCCGACCGAAAAAATTCGACTGGACACGCTGCAAGCGCGCCGATTCAGCGAAGATCCGGATGCATTCTCCGGGCGGGACCGGAACAAAAAGGGCCGCCGGAGTCTTCCGGGGGCCCGAGGGAACGGTGCGGGTAAAAACGGCGGATGCCGTAATCGGGTTATGCCAGACCGGCGCGGTAGCTGTCCGCGTCAAGCAGCGTGTCCACATTCGCGGGATTGTCCGGGCGCAGGCGGATCATCCAGCCTTGCCCGTAGGGAGCGACGTTGACCAGGGTGGGAGTGCTTTCCAGTTCTTCATTCACGGCAATCACTTCACCCGCCACGGGCATGAACAGCTCGTTGACCGACTTCAGAGATTCCACCGTGCCGAACGCTTCTCCGGCGTCATGATGCGCGCCGGGCGCGGGAAGATCCACAAAGGCGATTTCCCCCAGTTGATCCTGGGCGAAATCGCTGATGCCCACGACATATTCCCCGCCGTCAGGGCGAATCCAGATGTGCTCCACGGTATACCGGCATTCTTCCGGAAAATGGAGTTCATTGACGTTTTTCATGCAAAAGTCCTTTGAGGCTGAAATGTTCCCGCGGAAATACATCCGCTGCCGTGCGCGTCTCATCCGCGCCGCAATGGGGCCGGATTACTCCGAGTCCGGAGTCGCCGGGCTGATTGAGGCCCGGCCGGATGTCAGTTCTTTTGATCCTCCAGCAGCAATGCGGCCTCGTAGAAACCTTCCGCCAGAGTGGGATGGGCGTGGATCGTGGCGGCGATATCATGCGCCGTAGCCCCCAGGTGCAGGGCCAGCGCGGCTTCCGCCACCAGATCCGTGGCGTGCGCTCCGGCGATATGGACGCCCAGAACCTTGTCCGTGGCCGCGTCGGTCACCAGTTTGAACATTCCGGGCAGTTCGCCCATGGCCTGAGCCTTGCCCAGTTCGCGCATCTGGAACGAGGCGCAGCGCACATCGTATCCCTGTTCCCGGGCCTGTGCTTCGCTCAGTCCCACGCAGCCGATTTCCGGCGAAGTGAAGATGCCGGAGGGGACCGCGCCATAGTCCATGGACCGCGGCCGTCCGCGCAGGTTGTCCACCACGCACAGACCTTCCATGGCCGCCACATGGGCCAGCATGACCTTCTGGGGACCGAGCACGTCGCCCACGGCATAGACGCCCGGCAGCGAGGTTTCCAGACGTTCGTCGACGCTGATCCACCCCCGTGCGTCCGTGGCGATGCCCGCCGACTCCAGCCCCAGCCCTTCGGTATCGGGTCTGCGTCCCACAGTCACCAACACCATATCGGCTTCCACGGGAATTTCTTTCTGCCGGGCCGGACCGGGGTCCTTGAGGAACGGCGAGGGCGTCAGCACGGCGTGCGCCACGCCGTTTTCCACACGCAGATCTTTCAACGTGCGGTTGCACTCAAAGCTGATGCGGCGTTTTTTCATTTCCCGTTGCAGCAGCGCGCTCATGTCCCCATCCACCGAAGGCAACGGCAACAGGCGGTTCCGGCCTTCCACCACGGTGACGGTCACGCCGAACGCCCGATAAATGAAGGCCAGTTCGCAGCCGATGACGCCGCCGCCCACGATCAGCAGCCGCGAGGGCAGACGATCCAGTTCCAGCGCATCGTCGCTGCTGATCACGGTCCGGTGATCGAGAGGCAGGCCGGGCAACTCCAGGACGCGGGAACCGGCGGCGATGATCACGGCGTCGGTATCCACGGTAGTGACCGTGCCCGCGGCATCGGCGACATCCACCCGCCGGGCGTTGATTACCGTGCCCCGTCCGTGCAGCAGCCGAATTTTGCAGCGGGCGCAGGCTTTCTCCAATCCGCCGCGCAGGACATCGCACACCCGCGTTTTACGGGCAAGTACGGCCGCGGGGTCCACGGCGGGCGCGCCTTGTCCGGTGATGCCGAATTCCGCCAGCCGCAGAGCCAGCTCCAGGGCGTCGGCCGAAGCCTTGAGGGTTTTTGTGGGAATGCAGCCGCGGTTGAGGCAGGTGCCCCCCAGGCGATCGCGCTCCACCAGGGTAACGTCAAATCCGGCGCGTGCGGCGGCAAACGCGGCGGTATAACCGCCGGGGCCGCCGCCCAGTATGGTCAGACGGGACATAAGGGCTCCTTTGCTACTCCGCGTCGCATTCCAGTTGCAGATTGTAGGTGATGGGGATGGCAGGCTCCAGGGAACCGGTGATCAGACAGCCCTGTTTCATAATTTTTTCCACACGTTCAAAAATAAATTCGTATTCCTGATCCATGAATACGGTGACGTCCAGACGGATGCCCGTCACCCGGCCGCGTCCCTTGTCGTCAGTACCCGTTTCCAGTGTGGCGGCCGCTTCGATTTTATCGTATTTGGCGCTGCGGGCGTCCAATGCCTTGTCCAGAGCCGCACAGTAGCAGTACAACGCCGAGGCGGCCAGCAGCTTTTTGGCTGTTCCGGCGCGTTCGTCCGGAGAAAGAGTTTCGCCGTCGATATGGAGCACGCCCAACGCGGCGGACTGCATATCCAGATCTATCTTGCTGCCCCGACGGGTGAGGGAAACGTTCAGTGCGTGCGACATGAAAATTCCTCCGGTGTGGATGAGAGTGCCAGAATTTTTTCCTGTGATTTTTGCATAATTGGTGCCAGTCAGGGGAAAAGGGGAAATCCCTTGCCGAAAGATTCGGCCTCCGGCCCCTCGTGTCCTGCCAAAAATTCCGACAGCGAATGCAGGCCGGGCACTATATGTGAATGTTGATTCACGACAGTCCGCATGCCTGCCCTGTACGCCCGGAATATACAGCAAAGCGCCGTTGCAAGGGAAGCTTTGCGATGGGACGGGCGAGCCCTTGCCTCCCGGTGACGCTTTTTCTTGATTGCGGTTTTGTGGATTCTGTGAAATAGTGCCCGTATACGACAAAAATGTCGCAAAACGCGACACAGCATTCATGGAGGCGAGATCCGTGATGCCACATCCGATGATGCCCGCCGCAGACGTGCACGCCAGCTATGCCCGTTTGCTCAATCATTTGCCGGGATTGGTTTATAGATGCAAAATTGTCAAGGATTATAACTATATTCTTGAGGTCGCCAGCCAGGGCAGCTACGACTTGCTGGGATTGACGCCGGAAGAGATGGTGCGTGAAAGCTGGAACACCATCGAGCGCATGATGTTGCCTGAGGATTTGCGCAGGGTTCGGACGCTTATCCGCGACAGTCTTGTCGCGCATGAGCCGTATCAGATCATGTACCGGCTGACCTTGCCGTCAGGCAAGGTCAAATGGGTATGGGATCAGGGAGAGGGCGTGTATGACGCCGAGGGCCGCCCTTGCGCGCTGGAAGGGCTGATGATGGACGTCAGCGAACAGAAATTTCAGGAACTGGCGCTTCAGGAGGAAAACCGCCGGTTGAAGACGTCCGTGGACAAGCTTTACGGTCTGGGCGCTATCGTCGGCAAAAGCGAGCCCATGCGCCGCGTCTACAATCTTATTCTCAAGGCCGCCGAAAGCGACATCAATGTCATCATTTATGGGGAAACCGGCTGCGGCAAGGATCTGGCGGCAAGGGCCATTCACGAGTACAGCGGCCGGAAAGGGGCGTATATTCCCGTCAACTGCGGCGCCATTCCCGAATCGCTTCTGGAAAGCGAATTTTTCGGCCACATGAAGGGATCCTTTTCCGGCGCGCATGCCAACAAGGAAGGGTATATCGCCGCCGCCCACAACGGCACGCTGTTTCTGGACGAAGTCGGGGAACTGCCCATTCACCTTCAGGTCAAACTGCTGCGGGCCATTGAAAACAAGATGTATACGCCCGTGGGCAGTCATACGCCCAAGGTTTCGGCGTTTCGGCTGGTCGCGGCGACCAATCAGGATCTGGCGCGGATGGTGCGGGAAAAAAAGACTCGATCCGACTTTTACTACCGGCTGAACGTTCTTTCCATCACCCTGCCGCCTCTGCGTGAACGGACGGGAGACATTCCTCTGCTGGTGGATGCCTGGTGCGAGCGCAAAGGGGTGCATCTTTCCATCCCCTTGCGGGTGCGTCTGGCGATGGAGCACTATGACTGGCCCGGCAACGTGCGGGAACTGCATAATTTCCTGGATCGCTATGCGGCCTTCGGCGAGGCGGCGCTGGAGGGATTGGGGGATGCGGGACGGGCGGAACTGGTGTTTCCTTCCCTGCATGACGGGCTGACGCTGGAAGAAGCCACATTGCAGCTTGAGGAACGGATGATCCGCGAAACGCTGGAGCGCTGCCACTGGCGACGCGGCGAGACGGCCCGGCGGCTGGGGCTGAATCTGCGCACATTGCAGCGCAAGATGAAGCGTCTGGACATGCATTCCCGGATGTGACCCGAATGTCTTTGCGGCATGACGCATCCTGAAATTTGCGGGAAGAGACGCGGCCGCCGCCGGTATTGGAGCGTGAAACCGCGCGGGCTTTGGAGGAATTGCGCGCCTTCCGCAAAGGGGTGCGGTGAATGTTCCGAAAGCCCGGCCCGATGGGCGACCGGGCTTTCGGAATGAAGGTATGGGCAATGCCGCGGGTTACGCGCAGTCGTGTTTTTCCCACGGTTCCCGGTTGTCGCGCTGGATGACGGATTCCATGCGGATCAACGCTTCCTTGAGCTTTTTGATTTCGTCCAGTTTGAGATTGGGGTTCTTGAGCGCCTGATAGATGATCGCGCCGGTGCAGGTGGCATCAATGGGCAGATCCACGATGGTGGCGATGGTGACGGCGATATCCTGGGCATTGACCGCGCGGTCCACGGCGCCGGCCTTGCTGTTGACGGCCAGGCCGTGCAGGGCCACGCCGTTGTCGGTGGCGACGATCAGCAGCGTGCGCCGATCGGCGGCCTCCAGCGCGGCGGCCAGGGCATCTTCGCCGCCCTGAAGCAGCAGCAGCGCGGCGTCGCCTTCGCAGGCGGCCTGAAGTCCGGCCTGATCCACCTGCACGCCTCCCAGCGCGGCGGCCAGTTCCGCCAGTCCGGCGGTCTGCGCATTGGGCAGCAGAGCGGCCTTTTTCTTCAGTTTGTCCAGCGCTTCGCCGGAACCGGAAAGATTCAGAGCGCCTGCCGTAAGAAGAATGGCTTTTTTCTCGGCCATGAGAGTATCCTTTTTTCTGTTGGAGGTCGGAATGCCGCCCGGAACCCCCGCGCGGGGCGGGTTCTCCAGGCGGAACGGGCCCGGATTACTTCACCAGATTGGGGTCTTCCATAATCTGGTAAATGGGCGCGCCTTCGGCGTCCTCGGGAATGGGGCCGCCGGTCATATAGCACAGCGTGGGCACGATATCGGCCAGCCAGCGCGGACGTTCGTACCGGAATCCCTTTTTGATGTTGGGACCGCGGAACATGAGCAGGTTTTTGAGACTGCCGCAGCCTGATTCTCCGGTGGGGAAGCCGTAGCCGTGTTCAGCCATATACTGGGGTTTCAGGGCATAGACCACGTCTCCCGCCTGAGCGCCGCCCATGCCGAAAACCTTGGCGTCTTCCTTGCGCACGGCCAGCAATACGGGACGTTCGCCGGTTTCGGGGTGCTTGTAGTCAAGCAGGGCATCAATGATCCGGTCCCGAACGGACTCGTAGTCTTCCGGCTTCACGATGCCGCCGGGATATTTGCCTTCCAGATTCACGTAGACGAACATGTAGCGCTGGGGGACGGCCAGGGATTTGGTCACGTCCAGCACGTAGTTGAAGCCCTCGGTTTCTTCGTAGATATCCCAGTAGTTTTCGGATTTCTTGGGTTCATAGGCGCACAGTCCGGCCTGTTTCAGGGCTTCCGCCGTGTTCAGGATGGGACCGATGGGGGTTGCGCCGTGATCCGAGCAGACGCAGACCAGCGTTTCGTCCCCGAACAACTGCATCAGCCGTCCCAGGAGCCGATCTTCAATCTCGTAGATGTGGCGTTCCATCTTGCGGGCCCGGGTGCGGATGGCCTCGTCGGGGCTGTCGATTTCGTGCAGCCAGCCGTGATAGAACCAGTCGATGGGATGGGAATGCATGTAGAAGAGATCCCAGTCCTCATTGGCCGTGAGCAGGCAACGCACGGTGTTGTACAGCCAATCGCTGTGGAATTCCGCCAGTTCGCACACCGTGTCGGTGTCGATGACGCCGTGCAGGTAGGCCACCAGACCAATGTCGTTGGCCGCGATCTGCCTGGAGAGATCTATCTGCGCCGCGGCCGCGGCCGGCGCCACAAAGCCGAGATGTCCCGTAATGCCGGAAACGTACAGTTTGAAATCTTCGGCGTCGTCGGACAGGGTCATGAGCTTGCAGCGGAAGGTGCCCTTTTCCGTGCGCCCGTCGGCCTTGACCGTGAAATCGTGCTGCACCGGCTCGCTCCACTGCCCGAGCCTGACGGTGAAGAAGGCGCGGCTGTAATCGCGATCGGGACACAGGGCAAACGTATCGTAACCGTCGTCCCCGCTTTCCCAGGTCAGACCGTACCAGACCTGATCTTCAATGGGTTCGATGGATTCCTTGAACTTCATGTTCACGACCATTTCCAGCGGTTCGTCGCAGTCGGGCAGGTTTTTCCAGCCCTTGGCGTCATCGAAACGGCTCTGAACGCCCATATGATAAAAATCGGTGGAAATCACGCTTTCCGAGGCGAGAAATTCCTTGTGCTCATTGCCCCGCAGCGGCCAGCGGGTTTCCGCCGGAGAGAGGCCCTGCCCCATGACCATGATGCCGTGCTCCATTTTGGACGGCCAGGACATGGGATAGTTGACCACGATGCATTTTTTCCCGGCCTTGTCCCAGGCGTCCCAGATGGTCTGGGCGGTCAGGATTTCGGAGCCGAAGGCCTGGCAGGTCTTTTTGTGCTCCAGGCTGTTGCCTTCCAGATAGTAATAGTAGTCTTCCACGCCGTGGGTGCGGGGATAGGCTCCGGTGCAGATGGTGGCCCACGAGGGCGGCGTCACGGTGGGCAGGTTGTATCCTTCCGGAATAAAGCTGCCTTCGTTCATGAAGGCCCGAAAATTGGGGAGGCCACCTTCGGCAAGCAGCGCTTCCAGGCGTTTGGGAATGGCGCAGTCGTACCCGATCAGTGCGGCGCGTTTTGCTTTCTCGGCCATAACGGACTCCTTGGTCATGTGCGGCGGAAGCACATGGTTGCGGTGCGAATTGCGATTGTTCCGACGTTTTCAATAAGCATGCCACCGGCCCGGACGATGGCTAAAAGGCGGAACGGACGGGTATTGCGGCATTTTGAACAAACCTGGTTCCGCAACGGCGTCGCGGGCGGCAGGCGTATAACGACATTTTTGTCGCAATTAAATTTTAATTGTAGTTAACATAGCATATTTTTTATAAAAATATATTCAGCATAATTGTCGCTATAAACGACATATATGTCGCATAATACCGGCTCTTCCTCCTATCCCACGGAATATCCTGAAAATATCTCTATGTGACTGATGGCACAAAGTCTGCATTGTCATGGCTGTTTCTATCCTTTTTCCAACCCGGCATTATCAAGACAGGAGGAGCCATGAGCGAGAACCTGAGATGTGTGGAGGAGGGCCGATCTGACGATCTCCGACCTGATATGGGAATATTCATTCCGGCTCTGTTGGTGATTCTGCTGATCAGCATCCCGGCCATTCTTTTGCCCAAGATATGCGAAGATGCTCTTACCGCCATATATCAACCCTTCGCACGGAATTTCGGCACGCTGTACCTGTGGTTCACTGTGGGCTTATAGGATTGTGCCTTTACTTTGCCGTAAGCCGTTATGGAGACATCAAGTTCGGGGAGCCCGATGAGAAACCGGAGTTCCGGCTGACCTCCTGGGTGGCGATGATTTTCTGTTCCGGCGTGGGCGGGGCCATCATGTTCTGGGCCATCACCGAGCCGCTTTGGGATATAGCCATTCCTCCGCAGAACGCCTCGCCCATGAGCGTGCAGGCTTACGATTGGGCGCTGGCGTATCTGCTGCTGCACTGGGGCCCCAACGCCTGGTGCACCTATCTGATCACGGCGCTGCCCATCGCCTACATGTTCTACATAAAGAAGGAGCCGTTTCTCCGCGTCAGCACGGCCGGCGAGATGATCATCGGGCCGCGGCTGGCCCGGGGCGTGTTCGGGCGGTGCATCGACGTGTTTTTCATCCTCGGGCTGATGTTCTGCACGGCGGTGACCATGTGCATTTCCCTGCCCACGGTGGCTGAGGCGCTGCATGAGGTCTTCGGCGTCAGTCCCGCGCTGTTCACGCAGCTGATCGTGCTGTGCTTCAGCGGCCTTGTGGCGGCCTATACCGTATACAAGGGGCTGGAAAAGGGCATCAAACGGCTCAGCGACATCAATGTCGCCCTGGCCCTGCTGCTGGTGTTCTATTGCGCCGTCTGCGGACCCACGGTCACGCTTTTCAACATCTTCACCAACGCGTTCGGCAAGCTGCTGGGCAACTTCCCCAATATGGTTTTCTGGACCGATCCCTGGGGAGGCGGCAGTTTTCCGCAGGACTGGACCATTTTCTACGCCCTGTTCTGGGCCGGATTCGGACCGTTCATGGGACTGTTCATCGCGCGCATCTCCCGTGGCCGCACCATTCGGGAGATCATCGGCTGGGGCATGGCGGGCACAATCGCGGGCGGCTGTCTGATGCACGGCGTCTTCGGTTCCTACGCCATGTACCTGCAGTATACGGGCATGCTGGACGCCATCAGCATTCTCCGGCAGCAGGGCGGCGCCGCCGCCATGATCGCTGTACTGAGCACGTTGCCCTTCAAAAACATCGTGCTGATCGCGTACTGCGTTCTTTCCACCATATTCCTGGCCACGACGGTCAATTCCGGGTCGTATGTCGTCGCCAGCACGGCCACCATGCGCCTTCATCCGAGTTCGGAGCCGCACCGCGTGCACCGCACCTTCTGGTGCGTGGTGCAGTGTCTGCTGGCCATGGGGCTGCTGTGCATGGGGGGACTGGGAGTGGCCAAGATGTTCGGCAATTTCTCCGGCGCGCTTATGGCCCTGCCCGTGCTGTTGCTGGTGATCTGCTGGTTCAGGATCATCAGCAGGAAGGGCGCGTACATGTTGCGCCATCACGTCAGGGCGGAACCGGTCGTGACTGAGGACGTCAAATCGCCCGCGGTCTGAGGGGCGCGCCGGACGCCCTGTGAAGGAAAGCGTATGAACCGGCCTGCATGACGCCTGAAAGGCTCCGAACCTTCCGGAGCCTTTCAGGTCGGGTCCGGGCGACGCGATGAGGAAAAACTGTTCCGGCGGCGTCGGGAAGGGGTTGCCGTATCCGGACATGCGGGAAAACTCCCGCTTTCCCGAGGGCGGAGGGCAGCGCTATCCTGCAAATCGGCAATAACGCCGACGCCGATTCGTTCCTGAAGCGGTGTCGCAACGGCACACTCTCTGCATAGGCGCAGGCGCAATGTCGCGCGGGCGAAACCGCCCGGTGAAGGAGAAGCCATGTCCGGCATATCCGCGGCGGTTGTGGCCGCGCTGCTGCGCGCCGGCGTTCCGCGCACCGCGGGGCAGATATGCACGTTGCTCAAACCGGAATACGGCCGGGAACAGCATCTTCAGGCGCTCAAGGCGGTGGGCATCGTCAGGGGCGCGGCGGAAACGCCGGATGCCGACGGCGCGTTGTCGCTGTCCTACGTTATCAGCGCCTATGGCCGGGAACGGGTCCGGAAATTTTTATGATCCATATTCAGCATTCAAGGAGCATTGCCATGTCCTGTTGCGATCGTTCCAACACCGCTGTGGTGCCGTTTACCTCCCCTGACGGCCTGACGCCGCGCGTGCGACGCCTCAAGGCGGACTATCTTGCATCCCGTCCCTGCATCTCGGCGTCGCGGGCCAGGGCCTTTACCGAAATATACAAGCGGTACCCCGGCATGCCCGCCATCAAACTGCGGGCGCTGGCCTTCAAGCGCGCCTGTGAAATCGCGCCGCCGGCCATTTTTCCTGAAGAACTCATCGTCAGTCATCCGGCGGGCCGCCGCCGGGGCGGCGAAGTGTCTCCGGACATCGCCTGGCGCTGGGTGCGCGACGAGCTGGACACCCTGTCCACGCGGGCTCAGGACCCCTACGACATCGACGAGGAAACGAAGCGTATTCTGCGCGAGGAAGTGTTCCCCTACTGGGAAGGTCGTTCCGTCGACGAAATTTCCGAAACGCAGTTCCGCGAAGCCGGATTGTGGAGCTGGAGCAGCGAAAGCTATATCTGCGACGTCTCCATCAAAAGTCAGAGCGGCGGCGGAGACACCTGCCCCGGCTATGACGTCATTCTGCTGGCCAAGGGCTTTAACGGCATCAAACAGGAGGCCGAAGAGCATTTGAAAACCCTGTCCATGGCCAACAAGGATGATGTGGACAGGATATATTTCTATGAGGCCATGATCATCACGGCGGAAGCCGCCATGCTCTACGCGCGGCGCTATGCCGCGTACGCCCTGGAACTGGCCGCCGCGGAGAGCGATCCCCGCCGGAAGGCGGAGTTGGAAAATATCGCCGCCGTCTGCCGCAACGTGCCCGGCAATCCGCCGAGCTCCTTCCAGGAAGCGTTGCAGTCCGTCTGGTTCGCGCAATCGCTGTTCACTCTGGAAGAAAACCAGACCGGCATTTCTCTGGGCCGCGCCGACCAGTACCTGTATCCCTTCTATAAACAGGATATCGAACGGGGCGTGCTGACGGAGGAAGGGGCCGCGGAACTGGTGGGGTGCTGGCTGATCAAGATGGCCGAAGTCATGTGGCTGTGCAGCAAGGAGTCGGCCATGTACTTCGCGGGCTACCAGCCGTTCATCAATCTGGTGGTCGGCGGCCAGAAGCGGCACGGCGGCGACGCCTGCAACGAGCTGACCTACATCATCATGGACGCCTCGCGGCATCTCGGTATTTACCAACCCGCGCTGGCCACGCGCATTCACAACAGCTCGCCGCACAGGTATCTGAAAAAAATCGTCCAGGTCATCAAGTCGGGCATCGGTTTCCCGGCCTGCCATTTCGACGATATGCACATCAAACAGATGCTTTCCAAGGGATTCTCGTATGAGGATGCCCGCGATTACTGCCTGATGGGGTGTGTGGAACCGCAGAAGTCGGGCCGTATTTATCAGTGGACGTCCGTCGGCTATACCAACTGGCCCATAGCCATCGAATTTACGCTCAATAACGGGGTATTTTTGTACGACGGCACGGTGCAGGGCCTGCAACAGGGGCCGTTGTCGCAGTACGACACCTTTGAGAAATTTGAAAACGCCGTCAAGGAACAGATCCGCCATATCATCACTCTGGCGGTGGAAGCCACGCTCGTCAGTCAGCGTATCCACCGCGACTATGCGCCCAAGCCGCTGATTTCCGCGCTGGTGGAAGGGTGCATGGAGAGCGGCAGAAACGTCATGGACGGCGGGGCGATGGTCAACTGCGGTCCGGGGCTGATTTGGACGGGCATGGCCGACTATGCCAACTCCATGGCCGCCATAAAAAAGCTGGTCTATGAGGATCATGTCTGCACGCTGGAAACACTGGCCCAGGCCCTGCGCGACGATTTCAAGGGGCACGACGCGCTGCGCAAAGCCTGCCTTGATGCGCCCAAATACGGCAATGACGACGATTATGTGGATCTGTTCGCCAAGGATCTGGTGGATTTCACCCAGATCGAGCACAAAAAGCACAAGACGCTGTACAGCAGTTTCAGCCACGGCACCCTGTCCATTTCCAACAACACGCCGCAGGGGCTGATCGTGGGGGCGCTGCCCAGCGGACGTCGGGCGGGCGTGCCGCTTTCCGACGGCATCAGCCCGTCGCAGCAGACGGACAAGCTGGGACCCACGGCCATCATCAAGTCCACCAGCAAGGTCAATGTGGAGGCCATGGAAATAGGTCAGGTGCATAACTTCAAGATCATGAAAGGGTTGCTGGAGACGCCGGAAGGCGAGGAAGGTTTGATCACCCTGTTGCGCACGGCCAGCATCCTGGGGAACGGGCAGATGCAATTCAGCTACGTGGACAACGCCACCCTGGTGGAGGCGCAGAAGCATCCGGAGCAGTACGGAGATCTGATGATCCGCGTGGCGGGGTACAGCGCCTTTTTTGTGGAGTTGTGCAAGGAAGTGCAGGACGAAATCATCAGTCGGACCATGCTGGAGAACTTCAATTAGGGCATTTCACGTTGAAATGCGCTCTTGGGGGCTGCTCGCCCCCAAACCCCTCGGCAGGG